>SLOH01000011.1 GCA_007132595.1 Waddliaceae bacterium
CGCTCGTGCGCGATAAAAAGTCAGCGTAGCAAAATAGGCAAAAGCAGCGCCGCCTGAAATTAAAAGGGTCGCAATGACAATAAAAAGAGCGGCATTTCGCGGAGAAATGCGCTCATATAGGTATTTTGATTGTTTCTTGGGCATTTCGTCTTTTTTTTGCCATGCGATGTTTATGTAAAGCGAGTATCATCAGTTCGTCAATTAGGCTGGAAAAATCCAACCCTTCGGTTGCGCAAATTTTTGGAAAGAGGCTCGTCGGAGTAAATCCGGGCATTGTATTCAATTCATTTACGATAAACTCCCCGTTTTTATCAAGGAACATATCGACTCGGCAGAGTCCTTGGCATCCGATCCGTTCATAGACAAAAGCGGCAAGTTCCTTGCCTTCTTTCACTTGCTTGTCCGTCAGATCCGCTTTTGGAGAGGTCCGCAGGGAGTGCTCTCCGTATTTCACATTGAGAAGGTATGGCATTCCCGGTTGGCTTCCAATCTCCCCGGGTCCAAAACAGCGGATCCGTTCATTTCCAATCACAGCAAACTCAAGTTCCTTGCCAATCACCTCCTCTTCAACAAGGGCAAATGTATCGATTTTAAGAACCTCTTCTAAAGCATTCCTTAAGGAGTTTTCATCTTCCACTCGATACACTCCGACACTAGATCCGAAGTTTGGCGCCTTCACAAATACCGGAAAGGGCAAATTCATCGGATCGGCGGCAGATTTCATCGTCACAAAAGGGGCAACGCGCACTTGATTTGCAACTAATAGCTGCTTTGTTTTCGCTTTATCCATTGCAAGTGAAGATGCCAATGTGGAGCTGCCAACATAGGGGATGTCCAAAATCTCAAGAAGTCCTTGTATTGTTCCATCCTCTCCGTACTGCCCATGCAAAAGGGGGAAAATGACATCGCATTGCTGAAGCTTCTCAAAAAACTGCCTCCCCTTAATTCCATCTTTTGGAACGTGGATGGGAACTGCGTGATATTTTGACATTTTGCTTATTACATTCTTTGCAGAAATCGCTGAGATTTCATGCTCCGGCGAGTATCCACCGGAAAGAACGCCGACACACATGGTTTTTTCCGTTTTATGGGCGCATTCACTATGGAAATGCGTAATACTTCCCGCCCCTAAAGTCACAACAACATCGTGCGGCTGCAAGTAGGGAAAAAGTGAGTCGGCGAGGTTCTCTCGAGGAAGATGTATGCTATTGGATTCTTTTGCGATCACCTTCCCGTCAACGCCCGGGATGGGGGTTTCTCCGGCTCGATAAATGTCTGTCACAAATGACAGGTCCGCGGCGTTAAATACGCCTTGAAATGATCCCAAACACTCTTTCATTCGGCTAAAGCGATGCGGCTCAAAAACGGCAATCAATCGCCTTTCGGCAACTGCGTGACGAATAGCGGTGAGGGTCGATTGGATCTCAGTCGGGTGATGAGCGTAATCATCGAGCCAAAGAATGCTTCCGTTGGATGGTTTTTTTTGACATCTCCTCGAAATTCCGGGAAAACAAGCAAAGGCCTTTTGAATTTTTTCAGCCTCAATTCCGCAAGCAAGTGAGAGTCCAAGCACTGCAAGGGCATTAAGCGCGCTGTGCTTGCCGATCATTGGAAGGCTTAAGTTTTCATATTTCTTTCCTAAATACTCTGCATCAAATTGGATTTGCCATCCATTTTGAGAAAACCGACTCCCCTTCAGGTCGCAATCTTTTGAAAATCCGTATGAAGTCCCTTTAAGGTGTAACTTCTGTAGATGTTGATCTTCTCCACACCAAAAAAGAGGGCCTCTGACTTTGTTTGCAAATTGCACCATGTTCGCTTCGAGATTTTCAACAGTCTTGTAGTAGTCTAAGTGGTCTGTGCCTAGATTGGTAATAATGGCGCCTTCCACTTGATAATTGACATGCGTTCCATCGCTTTCATCGGCTTCAATCACAAAATAGTCGCCAAGTCCGGCTCTTGCATTTGTTTGAAGCTCTCCAATAATCCCACCGACTGCAAAAGACGGGTCGACTTTTGCGTGAAACAAGACCCACGAAAGAAGGGATGAGACAGTCGTCTTTCCATGAGTTCCTGTGACGCAAAGGCTTTTTTTCTCTTCTGCAAGCTGCTTGAGAAGCTCCGATCGATGAATAATTGGACATTTTTTACTAACAGCGCTTTGATATTCCGGGTTATCTCTCTTAATACTTGAAGAGATCACCACTGTCATCTCTTCTGTAATGTTTTTGCCGTCTTGCTTCAATGTAATGTCTGCCCCTGCCTCTTTGAGTCTCCCAATGATTTGATTGTCGCTAAGGTCACTGCCCGAAACTGTTTGGTTTTGCTCTAAAAGAAGTTTGGCCAAACCGCTCATTCCAATTCCACCGACTCCAACTAAGTGATACTTCATGCCAAACACTCCATGACAGCGTCGGAAAAAGAGATGGGAATGTTTTTTTGTTTCCAATCTTTGATCGCTTCGACTTTAGACTCTCTTTGCGTTAAAAGAGAATCTAGCGCATTCCGCAGCGTCTCGGCTGTCAATCCCTCTTGCGGAAGGGTGACTGCTCCTTTTACTGTGCTTTGCATAAATTCTGCGTTCACCATTTGATGATTTTGAGAGGAGAAAGGATAGGGAATTAAGATTCCCGGAACTTCGGCCTCGATTTGCTCAAAAATCGTGCCAGCTCCACTTCTTGTAATCGCTATATCTGCAATTTTCCACGCGAGGTGCATCTTCTTTTCATAGTGCGTCACATGCGATGACACCTGTTTTTTTCGATACTGATCTTGTAAATCCTTTACAGAGGTTCCTTGATTTGCGCAGTGGATTACTTGAAAGGTAGATGGGATCGCCATCGGGACGATCCGGTCTAAAAACATCGCACCTTGAGAGCCGCCGGTCACAAGCAGAGTGGTTTTTTTAGGATCAAGCCCAAAGTATGCATACGGATTCTCTTCTACAGGTGCTTGTTTTAAAGGGGCTTTTACCCACTTGGTTTTGCCGCGAAGATATCTCTGGCTTTCCTGAAAGTTAACAGCGGTCCAAGCGGCGTAGCGAGAAAGAGATTTAATGACTTTTCCGGGAACAACATTTTGCTCATGTAAGTAGACCGGTATGCGGCAAATGATTGCGGCAAGAAGTATCGGAAAGGAGTGGTAGCTTCCAAACCCAATCACGCAAGTCGGTCGCAGGCGATAGATGAGTTGCATGCTCCGTAAAAGTGCTCTTGTGATTTTAAAGGGAAAAAAAAGATTCAATTTCGCATGTGGAATTTCCGAAAAAGCAAAGTTTTGCCGATCGAATGTGTGATTCGATTGCAAACCTCCGGCGATAAAATGGACCTTTGCTTTTTGGGAGATCTCTCTTGCAAAGGCTTGTGCAGGAAGCAAGTGTCCTCCTGTCCCTCCGGCTGCTATAATAATCAGTTTATTCACGAAAGAGCCTTTCTGAAATCTTTAAAAAAGCGCTTGACTAACCTTTCGTCGATTACATTTTCAGTCTTTGTTTTCAGCCAACTAAACGCCAATAGAAACTGTATGCGCTTTTCTAAGTTTCGAGAGGGAACATCAAGACCGGCATCTGCCACACGGTCAATTATCCTCTGCAGCTCTTTGTGCTTTCTTCTCCTATTCTGGGATTGAATTTGAAATCTCAAACAATCGACTCTTGCATAATACGATCGATTGCCTGTCGCAAGAGCTCTCTCTTTTTCCATCTGATCGAAAACAAAGACTCTTGTTTTCAATACTTCCATTTTTTTTTGAGTCTCCTTATGACCATAATACAAAAAAG
>SLOH01000148.1 GCA_007132595.1 Waddliaceae bacterium
AAAAGAAGGGTTAAGCTGTCTTTACCGCCGCTGAAGGCGACAGCTACGCTTTTTGCGCCCTCTAACATTTGATAGTCATATAAGGACTTACGCACCATGCTTTCAATGCGTTTTCCTAGTTTTGTCCAAGGAGGCTTCATGCTTTTAAATAAATTATAGGTTCGACTATAATAAAGGAAATAAGAATTAATAACTAGGATATCAAATGGATAAAAAAGTCGGTCGGAATGACCCTTGTACATGTGGATCGGGAAAGAAATACAAACAGTGTTGCTTAAAAAACAAAATTCCCGGTGGTGGACGAAAATTTTCAGCAAAAATCATTAAGTCAGGAGCTTCCACACCAAAACAGGAAGTTGACTTAATGGAGCGAACATTTGGCTCGGCAATCCAAGCCGCTGCACAGGCAGCACCGGCATTACCCGTTGATGATAAAGACTCTGCAGACGAGGCAGCCTCGGCAGTAGAAGAGGAAGAAAAAGAGAAGTAATAAATCCCTTGTCCCTTATTCGTAAATCCTGTATAACTTCATACATCAAAGCCGCTGGCATAGCTCAACTGGTAGAGCACCCGACTTGTAATCGGACGGTTGTGGGTTCAAGTCCTACTGCCAGCAAGCCCTTTGGGGGTGTCGCATAGTGGCCAATTGCAAGGGACTGTAACTCCCTCTCCGCAAGGATACGTTGGTTCGAATCCAACCACCCCCATCATCATCAATCTTCCAATTCTTTCTCTGATTATAATCTCATTACAAAGTGCACTCTTTCTGAGTATGGTTCTATGTATTTTTCGCATTGCTTGAAACGAGCTACCGTGCTAAATAAAAAGTATGGATAAGTATGAAGAGCGAACGGAAGTCGTCTTGCAGAATCATGGTCAGAAAGTCTTTGGAATTTTCCATCGACCGACTGGGATAGTCAAGCCGCCATGTGTCCTGTTTTGTCATGGGCTTGCCGGCCATAAGATCGGGGAGCACCGTGTGTATGTCTATTTGGCAGAGCAGCTGTCTAAAGCCGGGGTTGCCTCGCTGCGGATTGATTTTCGAGGATCTGGAGACTCCGAAGGGGAGTTTTCGGAAATGACACTGAAAGGAGAGGTCAGCGACGCTCTTCTCGCACTGAACTTTTTGCAAGATTCACCTTTAATAGATGCCAAGCGCATCGGTGTGTATGGACGCTCATTTGGGGCAGCTGTTGCCACTATTGCGGCTGAAAAATTTGGAAATATCCAAAGCATAGCGCTTTGGGCTCCAATATTTGACGGTCATCAGTGGGAGGAGGCTTGGGAAATGCAGGAGTCCGGCGAAATGGATGCAAAAAGGCGTCATCAGCTCATGATGGTTAACGGCCAACTGCCAAGCGTCGAATTTTACTCAGAAATTTTTACCATGAATCTAGCCGCTCATATCCGAAAACTCTCACATGTTCCATTTTTTCTTATTCATGGAGAGAAAGATCCGATCATAAGCATTGAACATTCCGAGCGGTATGTGAAAGTTCGCAGCGAAGATCCTGCAGCAAAGACTGAATTTATTCGCATTCCGCATAGTGACCACGACTTCACCAATCCGGAAGAGAAGCAACTTGCGCTTAAGTTAACAACTAAATGGTTTAAAGAGACGTTACATGCAGACCAAGACAATTGAAGAGTACCGCTTAAATCAAGACCCGGACTTACCGGACTGTTTACAGTCGCCGAATCGTTTATTCTGGAAAAAGGACGGAATATCAAAAATATCTCCTGATTGCAAAGATGTCTTTAAGCATCTGAGTGATCAACCGTTTCTATCGCCGCTAATAAAAGAAGGAGAGGAGAGGCGCCCCTTACGCGTCGGAGCCGTTTTTTCCGGAGGTCAGGCAGCTGGCGGACACAATGTGCTTTCGGGGTTATATGATGCGCTCAAACAGTTTCATTCAGAGAGCCGTCTGTTTGGGTTTTTAAATGGTCCCGGAGGGCTGATCAAAGGTGAGTACGAAGAGATCACCGAAGAGCGTATCAACCGTTACCGAAATCTTGGCGGCTTTGACATGATCGGCTCGGGACGAACGAAAATTGAGACGAGTGATCAATTTCAAAAAAGTGAAAAAGTCATTCGAGATGCAGACTTAGATGGTCTTGTGATTATTGGCGGTGACGACTCAAACACAAATGCCGCTCTTCTCGCTGAGTACTTTCTTGAGCAGGGGGTCAAAACACGTGTGATCGGTGTTCCGAAGACAATTGACGGTGACTTGAAGAATGCTGATATTGAGACCTCGTTTGGATTTGATACTGCAACCAAGACGTATTCTGCTAGTATTGGAAATATTTTAAGAGATAGTTTGTCTGCAAAAAAGTACTGGTTTTTCATTAAATTAATGGGTCGCGCGGCCTCTCATATTGCCTGCGAATGCGCGCTGCAAACCCATCCTAACTTGACGTTGATCGGAGAGGAAATAGCAAAGGACAACCGAAGTTTTCAAGACCTTGTCGAGGAGATTGCCGACCTTGTTGAGCTTAGAGCAAAGAATGGAAAAAACTACGGCGCGGTTTTAATTCCTGAAGGAGTCATTGAATTTATTCCTGAATTTCAATCAATGATACAAGAGCTTAACCGCTCAAGCGACTCTCTTTCTGAAAAATCAGAGCATTGCTTAAAAGAGCTGCCGAAATTTATTCAAGACCAGCTGTTATTAGATCGCGATCCTCATGGAAATGTAAAGGTATCCCAGATTGAAACTGAACGCCTTTTTATCGAAGCGGTCAAAGAGAAGCTTGCGCAAAGAAAGAGCGATGTAAAGTTCAATGCGCAGCCCATTTTCTGCGGCTATGAGGGGAGATCTTGTCTCCCATCTATCTTTGACTCCAACTACTGCTATGCGCTCGGTCATGTGGCAGCTTCCTTGATCAATGCAAATCAAACGGGGTACATGGCTGCGATTCAAAACCTACAGGCGAATGTAAGAAAGTGGCAAGCCGCTGCCATCCCGTTAACGAGCATGATTCACATGGAAGAGCGAAAAGGTAAAATGAAGCCTGTGATTGAAAAGGCATTGGTGGAGTTAGACGGCCCGGTTTTTAGTCGTCTATCTGCTGAGAGAGAGAACTGGAAAAGTCGCGATGATTTTCTTTATCCGGGACCTATTCAATTTTTTGGTCCTGAAGATCTGACACATCAGACAACCTTAACACTACAATTGACACCTGCGAAGGTACTGGAGACAAAATGAATCGAATTGGAATTTTAATCACTGCAACCCTTGCACTTGTCAGTGGACTTGCGCTTTGGAATTGGGCATCAAATTTAAACGAAATTGACTCAGAATCTTTGATCCGTGAAGAGATGAGTCCTTTTGTGTTTGAGAAAGATGGGTTTGAAGTCATGTTTCCTAAATCCCCGCAAAAAGTGAAGGAGAGGATTTTAGAACCTCAAACAGGTGATTTGAAACACTATAGTACATATGTTTCGCAAAACGCAAAAGGAACCATTTTCGTTGTCAATGTGATTGATTATCCAGAGTATGAGGGCGAATTGAGTGATAAATTGACCCAAGTGCTTGATGTGATGGTCAATGTCGACCCCCAAAACTGGGTGGACAAGAAAACAGAAGAAGAGGTTCAGGGGAACCTAGCGCTGAGATACCAAATCAAAAGCCCAAAAAGAACAAGTGACGCAGTTGCTATCGTCGCAAATGATAAAGTGTATCTTCTTTCGACGATGACTCTAAATAATTATTACGATCCGAATGAATTTGATATTTTTCTCGATTCATTGAA
>SLOH01000050.1 GCA_007132595.1 Waddliaceae bacterium
AATGCGGCGATTGCCTCTTTTGTTTTATGTAGCTTTAAATTGATCTTTGCAAGCGTCAGATACCCGGCGCGGAACTCAGGCTCAGCGATTAAAAGTTCTTCTAGCTCCGATTTTTTTTGACGCCACTGCAAATGATTATCTTCTCCTTCCTTTAAGACAAGCTGAATCCCGCGAAGACTTGCCTTTTCATTAAGATAATCTTCAGCAAGTATAAACGGATGCTCTGCCGGGGAGTAACTTGTGGCCTGCCTAAGATAATAGAGCCCGTTTTCCTCATATCCATTGAAAAGATATAAAAACCCGAGTAGCTCTTGAAGCAAAGGATCATTTTCTAGGTATTTCTCGGCAGACTGATAAGAGCGAAGGGCCTGCTCGATTTGTTCATCTCCCCACTCTCTCGAGGCTTTATTAAAGTAGGAAAGACCGATGACCTCCTGAGTATTTCGCGTAGTCAGCTGATTTCCCTCAATACCGATAAAGTGATCTGTCTTAACATTTGCTCCTCTAGCTGTCGTTTCAATGTTAATGATTTGATCTTTGTTGCGATATCTTACGTAGATGTGTCCGGGAGGAGTCACAGCTTCCAAAGAAAGATTTAACCGCTGGGCAAGTGTCAAGTAGAGGATGGATGTTCCGAGACAAACGCCTCGGTGAGAATCGACAACTGAAGCTAAAGAACTGTAGGTATCAATCTCTTTTACATGTTTTGAAAGGGGAGGGTAACGCACACCAATCTGCTCATAGATCATTTTGTTCATGCAGTTAATTTTTTCCTCCGGAGTATAACTCTGAAGGTATGGTGTAATCTGCAAAGCAAAAAGGTCTAGAAGCGCCTCGTAAGTGCGGATTTTCTCCTTAAATTGAGGGTCTGTCTTCAACTCAGTAATTAAAATTGCTCTTGCTAAGTCAATTTCACTTGGATCAAGCGCCAAAACCTCTTCCTCAGTCCAAACCCGGTGTCCCTTTAACATGCGATGTGGAAGATGAGATCCAAGTGTTTCTATGGTCTTAAGGGTATTCTCATCAAAGATTAGATCATTGGTTCTCTCAAAAAGTGCGCGCAATGGTCTTTCATACGTAACGATCTCTCTTGGTTCAAATCTGTGGTTTAGCAAATCCCAAACCTGCTCAAGAGCAAGCCTGCCTTCGACTGAGTCCGGATAAAGCGTATAGAAAGTGACAAGATTTTGCACAGAGTGAGGATCTAGTGTCTTAAATAAAGTGCTTTCATGTGACGCAAAGAGAAAAAGGGGGGCAAATATCAACAAAATGAATTTCATATAAGCAGAATACCAAAAGTTGTGATATATCAAAAGAATGGAAGCTCCAGCTCTTTTACCCAAACATTTACTCCCCCTTTTAGAGGTGGAAAAAGAGATTCAGCTGTTTCAAAATTTAAAACGCAATCTCTTGCATATGACAGAATTTCTTGAAACAGCAGCTCTTGATCAAACATGGACAATGAATCATCCTGACTTTTATCAGACGCTATTTCTCTATCTTACACGTCGATACAAACAAGGAAGACTCGATCGTTCATTAATCTCTCGGATCATTTTAGCAATCCAAAGCAATCCATCGATGTTGCTTGCCATTCTTCCAAAAGACTTAAGCCTCAATGTCGACGGAAAAAAGGTGAAAGTGAACAGTCTACTCTTTGACGTGCAAAATCGACAATGGCTGATGAACGACTTTACAAAAGAGCAGTTCTCCATCATTCAAGAGTATATTGAGACCGGGGGAGTGGAACGTCTTTTTGAAAAACAAGAAGAGAGCGTTGAGAATTTACTGAAAATTGTATCAAGATATGGGGTTACTGACCTGGCAACTCATTTAGAAAAGCACCTTGTTCGCTACATTACAACTGAAAATGCCCTTGAAAAACTGAAGGCAGCCTACAAAAATAACCAACCAATTTTGCTAGAAAAGGCAGGCTCACTCATTGAGGAGATCACAATCACATCGGAGTGTCCAGGTCACTTAAAAGCAAGATGGAAACGTGTCAACAGCAAAAGCCTTGCCATTTTTCAAGAGCTCTCTTCGTATATAACGGAATTAGCCTTGCATGATCCCAGTATGACGGAATACCTTCCGATGTTTAAAGGACTTCAAGCTTTAGATCTTAGTGAGCTTACTTCAGCACCGAATATTTCAGAAGAAGTCAGGAGAAAAATTTTAAAGTTAAACGTCCAAGCAACGCCATGGCTTGAGCGGGAGTGGCTTCTGCAGTTTATAAATCTTCAATCTTTAAACTTAAGTCAAAACCCATACCTGGATTACTCATTTTGGTCTTGCCTATCCTCTCTTAGCTTTCTAGAGGAGATCGACCTATCGGGAAACACCCAAATCGATGACCAGCAGCTTTCTATTATTCTGCTAGCTGCAGCTGAGATTAGAATGCTTTCGCTGGAAGGCTGCAAACAAATTTCACCTGAGGGTTTAAGCACAATTGGCAGTCATCTAAAAGCGCTTGTCCAATTGAACCTCTCACGCACAAACCTAACTGACCCGGCTCTTGCATCAATTACCTCTCAAGCAAGACGTTTGAAACATTTAGATATAGCTAAATGTCCATCTGTTTCCGAGTTTACAAAGCGAAAAGTACAAAATTTGTTGAATCACTTATAAAGGAACAACTGGATCACTCTGAGTCCTTGCATTTAGCGCGAGCAATATCTTCATCAATTTGCCTCTTAAGATCCTCTACTGATGTAAATCGTTTTTCAGGACGCAGGAAACGAGAGAATTCTACCTCCATCCATTGGTCGTAAATTTTCTTAGAAAAATCGAAAAGATGCACCTCAAGGAGGGGAGTATTGTTGGTGCGAACTGTCGGGGCAATCCCGAGATTTGCTACGCCTGAAAACTTTTTTGAATCAATGACAACCTCAACTGCATAGACGACAAAAGGAGGAAGACAAAGACCTGTGACATCGAAATTAGCTGTTGGATAGCCTATCGCAGTGCCCCGAGAAGAGCCGCGCGTAACCCTCGAATAGATCGAATACGGGCGTCCGAGAAGTCTTTTGGTCTTTGTTAGCTCGCCGTCCATAATGGTTTTGCGTATAGCGGAACTCGAAATCCCTTCAATTTCCTCTACGTAGAAAAGGTTGAACCGATTGTTTGCTAAACTAGTTAGGGTGTCGGGATCTCCCGTTTTGTCCTTTCCAAAGCGTGCATCGTGACCTAATACCAGTGACTTAAAGTTTAAAGGAGAAATTTTTTGCAAAAATTGCTCCGGCGTAAGAGAGGCCAGTTGCTCTGTAAAGGGAAGCGGAATCAAGTAATCGACTCCTTGCTTTTCAATTAAACGTATCCGATGCGGAAGAGTGGTAATCAACGGCGATGAGTGACCGGGTCTTAAAACAGTTGTAGGATGATTAGAAAAAGTAATAACAACAGACGCTCCGCCAATATTTGCAGCTTCATCTTTGAGCTTCTGAAGAACGGAGAGATGCCCTTTGTGCACTCCGTCAAAATTACCGAGTGTTACAGCTGTCGGACCTTGGATTTCATTTGATGCCTGAAGGTCTTCGAGTACTTTCATTTTGTCTTTTGACACCTTATCTTCTTATTCGATCCATACTTGACTAGGCTGATACAATAAAAGAACGTGCCTGTTTGTCTACTGAATCATTTTCGACACAATTTCATCTCTCACACAATCAGGGGAAAATAGCTTTTCACCATCAATGCACTGCGCAATATCATACCTACCCGAACGTGT
>SLOH01000134.1 GCA_007132595.1 Waddliaceae bacterium
CGAGGATCTTCATCGAAGAAGTGTTGGAAAGCTGGCATAATCGATCCTTTACTTGCGGTCTGGGGGGACCAAAAGTGGGAGATGTGCCAATCGCGCCCGGGCTTTTTTGCTCCGACTCTCGAGATGTCAACTCCGATGCGACGCGTTCCGGGGAAGGTAACTTCATCATAGATAAATTCATTAGCAGAAGAGGGCGGAGCCGGGTACGATTCCGAGCCGTTGAGTACGGTGTCTTGCACAAGGGTTCTGGTTTGGTCTGTATGACAGTACCAGCACCCCTCTGCCGCATAGAGTCGCTCTCCCATCCGAATGAGTTCCTTGCGGGAAAGAAACTGAAATGGAGAGGATTTAAGCTCTTCAAGATCTTTAATTGGCCGGCCGTTTGGGTCATAATGCCATACATTGCGATCGGCCATTGAATATTCATGAATGCGATACTCTGTGGGGTTGTTGATATAGATAACCCCCGGGTCTTGGTGCCAGCTTTGCCCCTCTTCACTATCTAGGATCACATACTCTTCATCTACCCAGTTTTCTGTTATGGACTCTGTGGGTGCAAGAGCAAATGCGTCGTCTCCATCGGGTTCATATAGCTCTAAAATGTTATATCCGGGAGGGGTGAGTCCTTGATCTTCCCAATCGGGATGTTCTTGCTTCCACTGCTCTTGCAGCTCATCTGCTTTTTCTTGAGGGTACTCAGCGGGTCTCTTTAGCATGAGCAAGCGAGAGGTGAGTTTCATCTCTGGATCACCAAATCGGGTAATGTATTTTTCCAGCGGTTCTTTTGCGATAATGCGCGTGAACTGAGACTCATTGAATGCAAGGAGCGTCACTCCTTTTTGTAAATGATAGACGGCTTGGATTTCAGTCGATTCTGTTCCAAACCTGCTAAGATAGGTGTTGGGATCTGAAACTTCATACATTTGCACTTGGTATGCGCTTGTTGGCTCAATCCAGCTTGAATCCATAAAATTCGGTGCAAAAAGAGTGACGATAATCGCGGATGAGAAAAGAATCACGATGCCAAAAAATGTGTAAAGAGCAGATCGTTCGACTTTTGGTATCCCATGTTCCTTGTGTTTCATGTATACGCCTGTTTCTTGTAATGTTCTTCTCTTGGTTTGAGAATGATTGTATTAAATATATTAAAGGCAAAGAGCAGGTTTGCGATGAGGATAATAAAACCACCAACGGCGCGCATAATCCACCAAGGCCGCATCGCTGCCGATGAGTCGACAAATGAGAGTTGGGTAATATTTGTGTGATACTGCGCGTATGTTGAACCATCTGCCCATGAGGCCCACATCAGTCCTTGTATGACTCCGCCGATTGTAAGCGATAGAAGGAAAAAGACGGAGCCGAACATATTGAGATTAAAGTGCCACTCGGAGAGCGCTTCTGACCAAATGGGTTTTTTTGTAATGACCGGAATGCATTGATAAATCCCGGCAAGCGCAAAAAAAGTAAATGTCCCGTAGAGGGCGATATGGGAGTGTCCGATGACCCAGTCGGTTTTTGATGTGATTTCATTGACATTTCGAAGAGCCATGACTGGCCCTTGCATACAGGTAATCAGATAAAACATGGTGCCCATAATTAAAAAGCGGATCGGAACACTTAGAGTATACTTTTTCCATTGAGGGCGAAGTGTGAAAAAGAGGTTGTGGACAACGCTCCAAACAGGAATAAAGAGCCAGATCGAAAACACAATCGATGTCGTCTGTAGCCACTGGGAGATCGGTCCATGAATATAGTGGTGGGCGCCGATCCAGCCATAGAAAAAGGCAAGGGACCAAAAGCCGACCATGGAGAGACGGTGGCTATGAATGGGTGTATGTGCAAGTTTCGGGAGGAAGTAGTAGACGGTTGCAAGTCCGAGGGGGGTAAAAATGAGCCCGACAAGGTTGTGGACGTAGAAGAAGTTGACATTCACACGTGAGACTCCTCCGGGAACCCAATTGATGCCATAGGTTCCGGCAAAAATTGTGAAAGTTGCCCAAACGCAAGTGCCCATCGCATACCAAAGGGAGACATACATTTTTTCAAAGCGTCGATTCGCAATAGTAAAGAAGACGTTGATAACGACCAATACCCACGCGATATAAAAGAGCGATAGTATGGGGATATAGCTAACCCAGGGAGGGATTTCTGCGTACTCCCATCCGGTATTGGTATTAAAGGGGAATGAATAAATTCCAATGGTCAGAGAAAACCACCAAAGAGCGGCAGAGGTGTAGGCCAGCTTGGGACTCCACAAGGGGATGCCGCAAAGGCGCGGGACAAAGTAGTAAAAAAATCCGATTCCGGCTGAAATGAGCCAAAGAAATAACACATTACCGACATGCACCGGCCTTAAGTGGCCAAAGTGAATGTACTCTCCTTGAAAATAATCCGGAAAGACAAAGACGTTGAAAGCAAGAAAGGTACCAACGGTCATCCCGAGTAGCATAAATACAATCGCCGGGTACAGCATTAATTTGACGGGGATATCATTAAATACTATTTTCTCTTTTCTTGGAGTGTCGTTTTGAATAGGCGCGCTCATTTATCTCTCATTTGCTTTTTTGTTGTTCTTGATACTCAAGGTAAAGGGTCAAGACCCTTTCATGCAGCCGCTTGGCGTTTTCAAATCCGGCAATCATCTGATTATTCAGTCTTGTAAAGGCATGGATTTCAGTTTCGACATCATGCATTTGTTGATCTCTTTCTTGAGAGGGTCTTGTTTGCAAAAGCTCTTCTCGCTCGCCTTTCTTTTCTTCGATCGTTTGAGTGAGAGCTTTGACAATTTCATCTTGCAAGCGTTTGAATTCCTCGGCTTTTTCGTCATGATAGGAGACGTCTAGCTGCTCATTTTCCAAGGAGAATTCAATCGGGTGAGAGGAGACCATCTGCAGATACTTTTCAAACAGATTATTGATTAATGTGCTGCGGATGAGATCAATACCAAGAACTTGAAACAGCGTATTTTCTTCCTGCACGACATCTCGTAGCTTGCGCAAGCGTTCATCTGCTCGCTTGTGGGCTTGCAGGTCTTTGGAGAGAGCAAGCTCTTCCCTATATCTTTCTAAGGCGCGCTCTTTTGTACTCTCTTCGGTTCCCACTTGGGAGTGCAAGGCTCCGCGCTCTTTTGACATTGCGCGCAGTTGCTTTTCAAGCTCATCTGTCTCTTTATACTCATACGATCTTGCTTCCACAATCAGTTGATCGGCCTGATCGTATACGAGATAGAGCGTGTTAAAGAGCGAATCGCGCTGTCTTTGCTCCGAGCTTAGCGCTCGAATATAGACAACAAGCTGCAATCTTTGAAGCCCGCTAGTTTGATCTCCCCAAGGGGTCATAGATGTGCCGGGAACACCATATTTGATCGAACGCAAGAGACGCAAATCGTCTCTTTGGTCGATCCAGTGTAAATTTGTCAGCATTCGCGGCTTCGCATCATACATTGTACCTGCCCGAAACCCTTGTCCATCGGCTTCAATGCCGTGGCAAATGGTGCAGTTCGCCTCAAAAAACCTTTGACCTTGAGCCAGGTTGTCTTCGGTGTAGTATTTATCTTTAATATAATATGTGTAGGGCTCAATTCCGCCGGGATTCGGCTCAATGGTAAAGACTGCGTCCGGCGTTAACCTCGGGACATCCTCTCTTCTCCTTCGAGGAGGAAAGAATGTGGCCGACTGCATTTCTTTTAGTTCAAAAAACTTGGGATCTCTTCCAGGCTTTAGAACGTCGCCCTCTTCGTAGAGCTCTTGCAGCACATCCTCAATCTGATACTCCCATTTTGGCACCTCAAGCTCGACTCCCCTCAACTGGGAAGAGAAGATCCAGTCGGTGAGCTGCTCAATTTCAGATTCGGTCATGATCGGGGTTTCAATTTGCGGTTTGTCATAGCCGATTTCTCCCCAAGGAGGCATCGGGGTGCCGCTGACCCCGTTCACGATTGAAAATACCATATTTTCACGTGTAAAGTTTTGCAAAAAGTGCGTGTTGCGCAAGTTTTTTGGAATCGGGTAGATCCATGGCGCCACCGGGCCATTGCCATGCAGGTGGTCTCCATGACACTGAGCGCAAAAGGTATCATAGGCAATTTGAGGATCGAAGCCGCGATGATTCCAAATCTCTCGCACCTCATCGCGATTGCGTTTGGCAAGCTCGTTTAACATATATGTTAACGAATAGAACTTCGTGTCATCAAACGGCATGACCGGCATGATGGATCTTGCCACATGGCGACTGGGTTGGCGGAAGTGCTCAATCAGCCACTCATCACTTCGATAGACGCCTGCCCAGTTAGGTCTTGGACCGATTAATCTTCCAAGTCCATACTCCTGGATATACATTTTGAGTACGCGGTTCACGAGCTCTTTCCACTCCTCATTTTCTTTATCGCGAGCGGCAAATTTAAAGTTTTGATAGAACGACTCTAAGATTCCCGGATGCTCGGCCTCAAGCTCTTCGAGAATAGAGTCTTCGCGTACATTGTCAACGATCCGCTCATCGATTTGCTCCATGTTTTGCTCGATCGCCTCTATAATTCTGGAGCCGAGGGCCTCTTCGGGAAACAGCTCCCTAAACCACTGCCTTTCTGCATACAATTGTTCAAACCCGGGGTCTTCGAGCTCTTTTTTGTATCCAACATTCGACTCAAATCCTTTCAGTCTGTGACAGGCAGCGCAGCCTTCTGTCGCAAATACTGTCATGGCATACGAGAGGTCTTTGAGCTTTGCGGGATTGATTTCCTCTTCCCAAGGGAGTTTTTGTCCCTCTTCCCACCTAGTCACCATCATCTGATGATCTGTTTCCGAGACTGCAAGCGTTCGCCCTGTTTGAGCCATTAAAAATGTCACGAGGTCTTGCAGCTCATCATGGTCTAATCGGAAATTTGGCATTGTCGATGTTCTTAAACTGCCTTGCGGCCAAACAATTGACTCTTTGAGTTCCCATGGGTGGAAGCTTTCCGCCTCGGTAAGCTCAGGCCCGATTCCTCCTCGAGACATGCCGGTAATTCGGTGACACGCATAGCAGGCTTGGTTAAAAAAGAGAAAACGTCCGTGTTTAAAATCTTTCAGCAAGTCATCAATTTCCGATCCAAGTTTGGTTTCAGATGGCATGTTTTCTAGTGACAAGACGGGCTTATCTACACTTTGCAAGCGTTTTGCTTTGTCAAAAATAGAGCCTTCCCCTTGAGGAACTTGTTCTAGTAACTGGTCGGCATTTACTTCTTGCCCTGTAAAGGCGAGATTTAACTGCTCTGCAACCTCAAGCGATCCTGCAATGCGGTTGATCTCGCGCAAAATGGCTGCGGGATTTTCAAGAAACTCAATTTGTGCCGTCGCTTTTTCTCGCTCACTTTGTGGAAGGGTAAAATTGTTTCTTGTTTCGTCTAGTTGTTCAATCAGTTTCTCTTTTCCTAGAGCGTCGAGCTGTTTGTGCAGGCCCACGAGAGTAGAGAGTGTCTCCATTTCTTTTTCAAACGCGCGGCTCTGAACGGTTTGATGTCTCTCTTTTCGATCTTTGATAATTTCAAGTTTTCGAAGGCTTGTTTGATAGTCATCGGTTGTGGGCATGTGACACTGCACGCATTTTGCTTGCATCAAAGGTCCAACTAAAATTGGGGTCGTTTGAAAAAGAAGTTTATCACTTGGTTTTGCATTAAAAATACGAGAAAACGGCGGGTCTGTTTCGGGGTTAGATTCTAAGAAGACAGGTTTTGGGCCCATGAACTCTTCTTCATACTTTCCGTCGTAAACGGGACCGTGGGCTCTTGAAAAGGTGAGCGCGCGCCCATTACCGCTATGGCACGAGGTGCAGCCATATTCGGCGATGGGGTGGTATTCAAACGGCCGCGTTTCCCTTCCCATTAGGGGATGCTGCGCGAGCGCCTTGGTCATGTCAAAGACATGTCCCTCAATTTCAACCGTTTTCAAACTCTGTAGATGAAGCGCCCTTGCAGGATCGCTCTCTTCATACTCTTCAATCTGCTGATCAAGCTGATCCCAAATGTAGTCGGGGTTGGGCTCTTGCAGCGGAATGCCATTTTCATCTCTGACGATGTTGCCATTGACATCTTTTTGCACGCGAGTAGGAGAAAATGTTTCAAACTCAAGCGCGACATGGCAAGAGGTGCAGCGATCGATGACGGGGAGTCTGCCTTCCTCATCTTCAATTAAGATCTGTTTGACTCCTCCTTTAAATGGCGGAGGGGGAACCCCGGTGATTTGCGAGCGAAGTTGTTCGAGCTCAAGGTAGGTGTTTTGAAAAATACGATACTGAGGAAAGAGTTCTTTGTAAAAAAAGGCGCCAAACAATACGGTCACAAGAAGCCCGATAACAATAAGTGCGATTTGATAGAGCTCTGCCTGTTTTCTCATGTACTTTTCCTTAAAATTCCCTAAGCTTCTTTAATGTCTCGAAAAGGTTTCGGTCCATGGCCAAATCCAACCCCAGTTTGCTCCTCGGAAGTATGTGCCGATGACCACAAAAATTCCCTGCCACGTCATAAAAAGTGTGTACATAGTGATCGCAAACCAGCGGCTCTTATGAAACCATATTCCCTCGCCATGTGGATTTCGATCGAGGTAGGGGATTAAAATCAAACCGACGACGATAAGTCCCGGAACGCCGACTCCTCCCCAAAAGGCGTCGTAGGCAACCATTTCCTGCAGGCCAAGAAAGTACCAAGGCGCCTTGGAGGGATTTGGCGGAGTGGTCGGGTCTGCCGGCTCTTCAAGCGGCGCATTGATGAATGATAGGGCAAGCACAAGAGCTGCCATCGCCAAGAACGCGACGAGTTCGGCGCGCAAAAGATGCGGCCAGGTAAAAACAAAGTTATACGGCCCCTTATCGACTTGGGGACACGTTCCCCTCACAAGTTCCATTAGTCCATATGTGCGTCGAACGCCGGGGGCAAAAGATTCTTTCGTATCCGATCTCTGGACCACTCTGTAGGGGTCAGGGCGGAACCGTTCAGGAGGGCGTGAGAGTCCCCCGTCTTTTCGAATGCGCCAAAAGTGCACGCCAATAAGCGTTCCGGTGATCAGCGGTAAAAAGGCGACGTGAAGAACGTAGAAGCGAATGAGCGCATCTTGTCCAACTGTAGTAGAAGCTAGAAGCATGACGCGATTGACGTTGTGCTCAAATCCTGGAATGTTTGGGACATAACCTGCGATATTCGATCCGACGGTCACCGCCCAAAAGGCCAATTGATCCCAAGGTAACAGATACCCTGTAAAGGAGAGAAGAAGGGTAAGGACGAGCAAGATCACGCCGATGACCCAGTTAAACTTCCGCATTCCTTTATAAGATCCGGTGTAAAAGACGCGTGACATATGCAAAAAGACCATCATGACCATCAAATGGGCAGACCATCTGTGCATATTGCGGTACATCTGGGCAAAAGGGGTGGTGTCGTGCCAGTCTTTCATAATATCGTAGGCGCGATCTTCGGTCGGAATGTAGTAGAACATCAGGATTACGCCGGTGATCGCAAGTAAGAGAAAGAGAGAGGCGGAAAATGTTCCAAGTCCGAGGGTGTAAAAAGGATCAATGGAGTTTTTGTGACACTTCACCGGGTGAATATGTAAAAAGAAGTTCTTAAAGACAACTTCCGATCGATCGACATCATTATTTGGATATCCATGCCGAAAAATCGATTTGACAAATTGTCGCGGCAGGCCGACTAAGTGCTGCCAAAAACTTTCGCGCTCTTTTCCTTTAAAATGTGCAGCCATTATTATCTTCCTTTATGTAACCGGCGTAAACCACGCGTCGTTCCAATCAAGTGTTGCTTGTGCTTTGTCGACCAAAAGATCTCCTGACGCACCCTTATAAACCTTAAAAAACACTAAGGGAGAGGGAGCGGGTCCGCCTGTGTTCCTCCCGTAAGAGTCATAGGTTGAACCGTGACAGGGACACGAATATCCCGTATCGACCAAATTCACCGTACAACCCAAGTGTGTGCAGACAGCTGTCTGAACACGCACGCGCCCGGCACTTGTTTCAATAAATACTTTTTGCCTTGCGTTAAAGACCTTTCCCTCACGAGTTAACACATCATCGGGACGCCCGAGCGAAAAGGTGCTGGGCGGCACCTTCATGGCATTGGGATATAAAAACCCAAGAACCGACGCGTTAAATAGCGCTCCTGCACCCGCAATACATGCGCCAACGCCCATGAGGGCCAAAAAGGAGCGCCTTGTCATTAAGGGGTCTTTTTCATCTCGATCAAAATTAAGCGAATTTCGATATTTTGGCATCCTATTTTAATCCTCGTCTTCATGAAATAGTTGATATTTCACATCTTCCATATCTTCGAATTGTCCATTTTTAAAAAAATACAGGTAGGCAAGCAGCGCAGCAAGCGCAACTAAAAGCGTACTGAACAAAAAAACAATCATCCGATCCACCTGAAGCTATAATTCATCGCATCCATTGTCACAGCCTGCGTCGGGCACTTCTCAGCGCAAAGTCCGCAGCGGATACAAAGATCTTCATCTTTCAGCATGACAGAACCCATCTGTTGCAGCTCATCTTCATTCAGTGTCGTGGAGTCAACGCCGTAAAAATTGTCGACCGCTTGGCGCAAGTTTGCTTCTCCCGAATCCATATTCACTTTCGTTAAGGGAACAAGAGTTAGGCAGTTACACGGACATACATCCACGCATCCATTGCATTTAATGCAAAGAGTTCCGTCAAATACAGGGCTCACATGGCATTGGAGGCAACGACTCGCCTGCTCCTCTGCCTCTTCTTCCGTGTAGTTATTCTCCACCATATTATAGTTATGGCGGCGCAGTTCGGCCGGCTGCATTTGGGGCGATGCCCATTTTGTTTTTAAATACTCTTTGTCCCTGCCGGGAGAAATCTCTGTAAATTCACCGACAAACTCGCGGTACGGCTTTGTGCCGAGAAGATCTTCATCAATCGCTCTTGCAGACTCCTGGCCGTGTCGAATGGCGGTAATAAAAAGAGCGGCGCCAAACGCGGCATCTCCTCCTGCATAAATCCCCTTGACCGGCGTCCTTCCGGTTCCGCGCTCTGCAATGAGTAGTCCATACTTAGAAAGCAGCTGATTTTTTTCCCGGAATCCGGTAAAGAGGCTATCGTCAATCGACTGTCCAATCGAAAGTGCAACCGTGTCGCACGGGATTTCAAACTCGCTGTCTTCGACAAACTGCGGAGAAAACTTGCCTTGGTAATCGAAAAGCGAAGAGATGCGCTGAACTTTAAGCGCGCGAATATTTCCTTCCTCATCGCGTAAAATTTCTTTAGGAGCGACTCGATTGCGAATCACAATCCCCTCTTCAATTCCGTCTTCAATTTCAAATTCATCAGCGGTTTGTTCATCGCGAGATTCCAGACAAACCATTGTGACCTCATCAGCGCCATTGCGCACAGATGTTCTTCCAACATCAAAGGCGACGTTTCCCCCGCCGATCACAATCATTTTTTTTCCGATCTTCCACTCTTTCTCAGCGCAAATGACTCGTAAATACTCAATTCCGCGGATCACATCGGGAGCGTCGGCACCCTTAATCGGAAGCTCACGCGACTTCCAAAGACCTGGCCCCAAATAGACAGCGTCGTACTTTTCATGAAGTTCTGTTAGTGTAATATCGCGACCAACCTTCATATTGTAGTAAATTTTGGCCCCTAAATGCTCAATAGCGCCGCATTCGTTGATCGAGATGTCATTTTTTAAGCGATAGTTCGGAACGCCGTACACAAGCATTCCTCCGGGCTCGGGCATCATTTCGTAAATATCGACTTCGTAACCGAGACGCAAAAGATCGTGCGCCAAAGTCAATGACGCAACTCCCGCTCCCACACATGCCACTTTAAGTCCATTTTTTTTAGGAGACGTCGAGCCTCTCGCATAGCTATACTCAAGCGATTTGTTGTGCGCCTCTTTGCCAAGACCGTACCATTCGTCTAAAAAACGCTTTTGCGCGCGAATCGTCAATGTTTTATCTACACGATCCCGTCGACACGCAAGCTCACATGGAGCTCCGCAGATCATCCCGCAGATAGAGGCAAACGGATTTGGACCTCTTGCAATCTTATAGCCCTCAAGATAGTCGCCCGCGTGAAGCGCGAGCATGTACCCCCGAGGGTCCGTATTGACAGGGCAGCCATCACGACAATCGATTTGCCGAAGGTAATAGTCGAGATCGGGTACAACCACGTCGTACATCTCTTGATAGCTTTTCGTTATTTCCTCATCAAACACAAAAACATCTCCTGTGTGTGGCAATTTAGCAGAGAAAACCTTTTTTTTGAAATAAAAGGGAACATTCATTCGATTTTTGTAAAAAAATCCTTGCAACTGCAAAAAAAATATTTTACATAAAAAAGACGATGTTAAAAGAACTGATTGATAAAAAACTTGAAACGGCAGATGTGATTGTCAACGGCGAGCGGCCGTGGGATCTCCAAGTGAAAGACCCGCAATTTTACAAAGCCGTTGCCCTTCATGGCTCAATGGGGCTTGGCAACTCCTATGTCAACGGCTGGATTGAAGCGAATCAACTCGACCTGTTTTTTGAGCACCTTTTAAACAGCCCATTAAGCGAGCAAAAAAATGCGCTCAGCTTTCTTCGTCAAGTCTTTACAGCAGCTTTTATCAATCAGCAAACAAAAAGACGCTCGCGCGTCGTTGGGGAGCTGCATTACAATTTAGGAAACGATCTTTTCAAGCTGATGCTTGACCGGCGCATGGTCTATAGCTGTGGATATTGGAAAAAAGCGAAAACGCTTGACGAGGCGCAAGAAGACAAACTCGACTTGATCTGTCAAAAACTGTATCTAAAGCCGGGAATGAAAGTACTTGATATCGGGTGCGGCTGGGGAAGTTTTGCCAAGTTCGCAGCGGAGAGGTACCAGGTAGAGGTTGTCGGGGTTTCCATTTCCCAAGAGCAAGTGGAGCTTGGAAAGCAGATGTGCCAAGGACTGCCGGTGGATATCAGGTTTCAGGACTACCGCGATGTTGAAGGGATTTTTGACCGCGTGGTTTCCATTGGGGCATTTGAGCATATCGGCGAAAAAAACTATCACACATTTATGAGTGTTGCAGCCAAGTGCTTGAAAGATGACGGTCTCTTTCTTCTGCACACCATTGGGCGCAACCGTCCAACAACAGTCATATCACCCACCGACCCTTGGTTTGCGAAAAACATTTTTCCAAACTCGCAGCTTCCCGCAGCTTCGCAAATTGCAAAAGCAAGCGAGGGAATTTTTATCATGGAAGACTGGCATAATTTTGGACCTGATTACGATAAAACTTTAATGGCGTGGTTTCACAACTTTGATAATCATTGGGACGAGCTTAAAGACAATTATAGCGAGTCGTTCTATCGCATGTGGAAATACTATCTGCTTGGAAGCGCCGCTGGATTTCGCACTAGAGGCATGCAGCTTTGGCAAACAGTTTTCTCTAAGCGCGGAGTGCCGGGCGGATATCAGAGCGTAAGATAGAGAAACCATCTTTCAAGTTTTTATCGTATTCCCACAAAAAAAGGCGCTAAATTTAATAATCTGAGAAAATCAATAGACGATCTTAAACGTATCAAAGCGGTTTTTAGGGGGGGTAATATCTGTTTCAATTGCAGAGACTTCGCCGGGGGAGTCAGAGCCTTCAAGTCCGTCGATAAATTCAGAGAGTCTTGTCTCCTTTCCTTGTGCAAAGATCTCAACCGATCCGTCCGCTAAGTTTCTCACAGTGCCTACGATGCCGAGCTGGTCTGCTAGCTGCTTGGTATGAGAGCGAAAAAAGACGCCCTGTACTTTTCCTAAAACGATGGCGTGAAGCTCTCGAACCTCTTCACTCATGACTCTCTCCCATCTCTAAAATTAACTCGCGCGCCTCAACAAGGTCATTGACCCGGCTCATGCGACTACGAAACTCTCTTGTTTGAGCAGACTTCTTTAAGTACCAGCAGCCGACGCGTCGCATGCCAAGCAACGCCCTTCGATCGTTTTGATACTTGACTGTTTTGTCATAATGGTCAAGAAGCTCTTGTCTGCACATCTCCAAGGAGTAGTCCTCAACGACATCATCTTGGAGCTTGCGGATAATTTCCTCAACAATCCAAGGCTGGCCCATGGTACCTCTTGCAACAAGCACCCCGTCGCAGGCTGTTTCATCAAATAGTCGAGTGGCATCATCTGACTCAAATACATCGCCGTTTCCGATCACCTTAATCTCTTTTGCCACCTCTTTGCAAGCTTTGATATACTCCCATTCGGCAGTCCCTCGATACGCTTGTTTCCGTGTACGGCCATGGATCGTAATCGCTGTTGCGCCGGCCTCTTCGGCAATCTGAGTGATCAGAGGGGCAACGATATTTTCCTCATCCCAGCCCACGCGAATTTTGACTGTGACCGGTATGTCAACTGCTGCCACCATATTCGTGAGGATTTCCCCGATTAACTCGGGGGTTTTGAGCAGTCCGGACCCACTGCCGTCTTTTGTCACCTTATCAACCGGACAGCCGCAATTTAAATCGACAACATCAAAGCCCAACTCCTCAACAATCGATGCCGCAGCGCCTGCAATTTTTGGGTTGCTTCCGCAAAGCTGCGCTCCAATCGGATGCATGTCCCCTGTATAATCCAGCAGGTGCAGAGTATTTGGATCGTAACGGACGAGCGCCTCCATTTTGACCATTTCACAGAAAAAAAGCCCGGGGCGATATTTCGCGCTCATCTGACGAAAGGGCATGTCAGAGCAACCGGCTAATGGGGCGTATAAAATATTGTTCGGCAGTGTAATGCTTCCAAACTGGAAGGGTGTTTTAAGAAATGGCATAGATAAACCCGATGACAAGCCTTTGAATGACACTTAAACATAAAATCGCAATAATCGGACTGAAATCGATCATGCCAAAGGGCGGGATGATCTTGCGAAAGAAGTTTAAGTACGGATTGGTACAGAAGATAATAAACTGCATGACTTGCGTCTGTTGAAGCTCAGGAACCCAAGACCCCAGGATCCTACCGAAAATTAAAATCAGATAAACAAAAAAAAGATTATCAATAAGCTCTATTAACATAGGATTTGGTGTGCAATTTTTTCTCTAATACGTTAGTATAAATACCAATTATATACAAGTATGCAATTATAATATGCTTAAGGAATTATTGACCACAAATGCGATTGGGTTAGAATCCGGAATAAAAGAGATCAAGGTCGCAAAAGTTTCTATTAACGGAGAGACCGTTAGCGTTGACGATCTCTTCAACGTCTCAAGCGACAATCTCAATCTCCTGGAAAATGAACTGATCGCAACGAGTCTCAACGATGTGTGGGTGCGCCCCTTAAAAATGGTGCTTCAGAAGGAAAAGGAGATTGACCAAGCGCTTGAATTTGAAACGGAACCTCACCTGCCGTTTCCACTGAGCGAGGCGATCATTGACCGTGTGATCGTTGAAAAAAATTCGGAGGGATCAAAATTAACACTCCTTGCCGCTCGCACCTCCCAAGGAAAAAAACATCTTGCGAAATGGAATTCTCTTGGGGTAGATCCGGAAAAAGTCACCGCCACTCCTGAGGCTCTTGCTGCTTTCTGCCGTCGATTTGTCAAGTCCAAAGCAGCCCTTGCAGTTATTCATGTCGGCGACTCCTACACAACTTGCGCGCTTATCAAAGAGGGAAAACTGCTCGCCTCTAAGGGTTTAAGCGTCACTCCCTCTAGCGACTTGTTTGAAAATCAAGTGCTTCGCTTATACCTTTCGCTTTCAAAACAGAGAAGAGAGCGCCCCGAGCATGTCCTGTTTACAGGAAATCACGCCCCCTTGCTTGCTGAAAAAATTGAAACAGCAAAACTCTCCTTAAAAACCG
>SLOH01000069.1 GCA_007132595.1 Waddliaceae bacterium
ACAGCCTGAACCTGTACAGACATCCCAAAACTCTTTACCTTCAAGCGACTGGCCTTGCAAACACCTCGCAATGTGATCTGCTAAAATTTCGGTTTCCTGCCTCGGAATCAAAACATCATCTGTCAGATCGATATCAATCCCAAAAAAAGAGACGCTTTTCTCAATCCGCTGTATCGGCAAGTGAAGGGATCTTAACAGCAGCCGACGTCGAAATGTCTGAATTTCTGTCTCTGTAAGCTCACGATCAAAAAAAAGGTTCAAGCTCAGCCTTGGTATCCCAAGAACCGAGGAGAGGATTTCTTCAGCCTGAAGCCTTGGCTCCTTAATCGCCGACTCTTGCAAAAACTGCGTGGCCCTTTTGATTAAATCTTTCATGATTGTAGAGAATTTTCTATCGATCGAGCTTATCTTTGTGAGCTTCGGTATCGAGCGCCAAAGAGAACTCTTCCAGATCGCCTTGCATCACGTATTCAAGCGAGTAACGAGTAAGATTAATTCTGTGGTCTGTGACGCGATTTTGAGGAAAATTATAGGTGCGGATTCTTTCTGAGCGGTCTCCCGACCCCACTTGTAGCGCACGGTCGGCCCTTAAGTTGGCTTGTTTTTTTGCCGCTTCATGCTCCGCAATCTTGGCGACCAAAAGACGCATCGCAATCTCTTTATTTTTATGCTGACTGCGTCCTTGCTGACACTGAGTCACAACGCCGGTCGGAAGGTGAGTAATACGTACAGCACTATCTGTAGTATTTACGTGCTGACCACCTGCTCCAGATGAGCGCATGGTATCAATTCTAAGTTCTTTTTCGTCGATCGTAACTGCAGAGTCTTCTTCGGGCTCCATCATAGCCGCTACTGTGATCGCAGATGTGTGGACACGCCCTTGAGTTTCAGTTTCCGGAACCCGTTGCACTCGATGCGTTCCCCCTTCATACTTAAGGTAGCGCCAAACATTTTGACCTGAGACAACCATGATAAACTCTTTATAGCCTCCAACTTCAGAGGCTGTAGAGGAGAGTTCCTCAAAGCGCCATCCCATACGATCAGCGTACATTTTATACATACGCACGCAGTCGCCGACGAAGAGAGCTGCCTCATCACCCCCTGTTCCGGCACGCAACTCTAAAATCGTGTTGCGACCGTCATTTGGATCGGGAGGAATCAATAAATTCTGGAGTTTTTCATCAAGAGTTTGAATCTGACTTTGCAAGCTGGTCTGATCCTCTTCAAGAACTGTCAAAAACTCAGGATCTTTTTCCGTTTTTAAAAGCGTTTGATTTTCTTTAAACTGACGCTTTGATTCTTGTAGGAGTTCCCAAGTTTCTTTTACTTGAAGAAGATAGGAGTGTTCTTGAGACAATTCCCGATATTTTTTCTGATCAGAAAAAACATCAGGCTGCCCTAACATCCCTTCAACCTCTGCAAATCTAGCTAAAAGTTTGTCGACGCGTGCGGTCACTCTGCTTCTTTTTGCTGCTTAGTTCTTTCGTAACGCTTACGGAACTTACCGACTCTTCCTTCTGTATCGACAAATTTGTTAGTATCGCCGGTAAAGATCGGGTGGGAAGCAGAAGAGGTCGAGACGCGGCAAAGAGGGTACTCTTTTCCTTCGAAAACTTCTGTTTCATCGGATTTTAATGTTGATCCTATTACAAATTTATGTCCTGTCGAGGAATCGATAAATAGAACATCTCGGTATTCAGGGTGAGTTCCATCTTTTTTCATTTCTTTACTCCAAACAAGTGGTCGTTTAATTAATCGCTGTCTACATTTAAGGATCTCTGGAGAGCTTTTTAACCCCTCTGCCAGGTCGAGCCATCAATGCGACGATTTAATATAACCTAGAATTAGGAAAAAATTCAAGAGATTTGGTAGAATGGGTATTATGTTTCGCACAATGACCGACTTTCAAATCGGACCTAGCCACACTCCACCAATGATCCGCAGGTTAATCTTTACAACCTGCGTCGTCAGTATCGGCTCGACTTTTATGAGCTTGATATACAGGATGCTGACTGGGTTTATTGGCCCGGAATACTGGCTGAGTTTATCAAAATCCGGTCTTGCAAGCGGATATCTCTGGCAGCCGCTCACCTACCTTTTTACTTACTATAGCTTTCCTTACTGGTTTACTTTCTCATATTTCTTCTCTCTACTTTTTCAAATGTATGTGCTTTGGTGGCTTGGAAGCTCCTTAATCAATCTGATCGGCGATAAATCCTTCCTTATTTTTTACCTTACGACCGGTATTTTAGCAGGATTGACCGCAGCTTTACTCGCCCAAGCTACAGTTTTTTCCGGTCCGGCAGCCCCTTTGATTGCTCTTGCGATTGTGTATGTCATGTTCTTTCCCGATGCGAATATATTTATTTTCATGCTCTTTCCAATCAAGGCGAGATTACTGATTTTCGGCGGCTTAGGTGCCTACCTCCTAGTCACTCTCTCTCAAGGCCCTTGGACACAAGCGATTCTTGTTTTTTCAGCTGCCATTTACGGCTACATTTATGGTGCTGTCGTATGGAATCGAAGCAGTCCATTTCCTCAAACGCATCGGTTTGACGAGGCGCTTGCTACGTTCGGGAATAAAATCTCCTCTCTTTTCACCGGGACAAGAAGCAACGGAAAAATTGTTGACTTTCCAAATAAACAAAGAACGTTAAAAGACAATGAATTTGTCGACGAAATGCTCAACAAAATTTCTAGAGAAGGCAAAGACTCTCTAACCTGGAGAGAAAAAAGACGCATGAGAAAAATTTCCGAGAGAAAGCAAAAAGGAAATTGATCTTTTCTCCATAGATTTGGTACAACTGTCGTCAAATGACGCACTTACCCAGATTTTGTCCCCTTGCATCGGGATCAAAAGGAAACTGTATTTACCTAGAAACAGAGCATGCTAAGATTCTGATTGACGCAGGAATTAGTACGCGCGCGATCCGCCTTCGCTTAGCTGAGATCGGAGTCGATCTCGCCGATATTGATGCCATCTTAGTAACACATGATCACATCGATCACATTCAGGGTTTGCGCGTGGCAGCACTTCGAATGGGAATCCCCGTCTTCGCAAATAATGAAACTGCTAAAGGAATCATCAGTAAATTCGGGAAGTGTCCAAAGTTTAAGATATTTTCTACAGGTGAAACCTTTTCTTTTGCAGATATTGAAATCCACCCCTTTAGTATCATGCACGACACTCTTGACCCGGTCGCTTTTACTCTTCAATTTGATAATAACAAAATCGGAGTTTGCACAGACCTTGGGTTTGTGACGACCTTAGTGCGCAAGCAACTGCAAAATTGTAATTATTTATATCTTGAATCAAATCATTGTCCCGAATTGGTTAAGCAGTGCCCCCGCCCGATGGTCTATAAACAGCGAGTGTTAAGTCGACAAGGGCACCTTTCCAATCAAGCATGTGGAGAGCTCTTAAGAGAAATCTCCCACCAAGACCTTAAACAAGTCCATCTTGCACACCTTTCAAGTGAGTGCAACAGCCCGGAGAAAGCCCAAGAGGTCGTCAGTTCCGTTCTATCTGAGGCTGGGATTCAATTAAATTTATCGATTGCGTGGCAGGATAAGATAAGCAGCCAAATCACCTTTTAAAAACTCTGAATCACTCTGATTGCCCTACACCTAACGCCTTTTGAGTGAAATTCAAAATAAACGCATTCGATTAAGCTTTAAAGCTTAAGCTCGATTGTTTTTTC
>SLOH01000169.1 GCA_007132595.1 Waddliaceae bacterium
TAATGTTTTTGCAAACGCCTCTGTAGAGACTTTTTCCGGTTGATAAAATGGAATGTGCGGATGCTGGCTTGCCACCTCTTTGACAGCTGTGGGCATAAGCTTTTGCTTGCGCCCCTTTGGGCGATCGGGTCTGGAAACAATCGCGCAGATCTTAACCCCTTTTTCAATCAGATATTTAAGTGTTTCAGCTGCAAAGGGAGGGGTCCCAAAGAAAACTACTCGCATGTGGCAAGCTCTTCCTCAAGGTCAAATTCGACATCTTCCTCCCCTGTCACTCCGTGAAGTCCGTAGAGACCTCTTTTGCTGCTGCGAAAAAACTGAATCAAGGCTAAAATTTCAGGTGTTTGGTCAAGCTCACTTTCAATGCGTTCAACTGCAACCGACGGGCGAAGCTTTGATCGGTAAAGAAGGCGAAAGGCGCGCGAGAGGTTTTGGCGTGTTTTAAGAGAAAATTTATTGCGTTTCAGACCGACGATGTTAAGTCCGCCAATCTTGAAAGGAATGCCGCCGCCAAGTGTATAAGGAGGCATATCATGACCAAGTGCGCTCACGCCGCCGATCATCGCGTAGTCGCCGACTCGAACAAACTGATGGATGGCGACAAACCCTCCCATTACCACATGATTTCCGATGACGACATGGCCGGCGAGTTGAGAGTTATTGCTCATAATGACATGGTCGCCAAGCTCGCAGTTGTGGGCGATATGGCAGTACGCCATAATAAAGCAGTGATCGCCGATCTTCACATATCCGTCTTCTCCGACAGATGAATTGATCGTGACAAATTCTCGAATTTCACAGTTTTTCCCGATTTCAATTCGCGTTTGTTCACCGTTAAATCGCAAGTGCTGTGCCTTGGTTCCAATCACTGCTGACGGATAGATCACTGTATTTTCACCCACTGTCAATTGACCATCTAAATAGGCATGCGCACGCACAGTGACTCCATCTTTCAAGGTCACATGTTTTCCGATCACTACATACGGCTCAATGATCACACCTTCGCCAATCTGAGCTCCTTTATCAATTATTGCCGTTGGGTGAATACTGCTATCTGTCATTTCTCTCCTAAGTCTTTATCTTGACGGTTCTTCTCAAAATCGTATGGCTAAAGTTTAACCTTTATCTCTACAGAGATTCCTAAATTTGCGATTTGTTCACAAGAGCAAACCCTACATCTGCTTGCGCCACTACATTTCCATCGACAGTGGCCGTTGCCTGAATCCTTCCACCTTTGCTCGTGACAAGTTTCTCCTCGGCCCTTAGCATAATCACATCACCCGGATGGACGGACTTTCTAAACTTGACTTCCCGGATATTTAAGAGCACTGCGATCTTCTCGCGAGAATCTCCTTTTAGGTACACAAGCACCCCACCCGCTTGAGCGAGCGCTTCCAAAATCAAGACGCCCGGCATGATCGGGGCTCCGGGAAAATGGCCCTGAAAAAAATGCTCGTTCATCGTCACATTTTTTTGCCCGACGACATAGCCCTCGTCAAGATTAACCTCTACAATGCGGTCAACAAGCAAAAAAGGATATCGATGGGGAAGGATCTCCATGATCTCTTTTATATTATAGCTGTCTTTACTCATGAAAGAACCTCCTGATACAGGTTTTGAGACAGTACATTAGCAAAGGCGATATTCGCCGTGTGCCCTGAGCGAATCGCGATGATATGAGCGGTGAAGTCAACACCGACAAGTGAAACATCTCCGATGAGGTCAAGCGCCTTGTGGCGCGCCATTTCATTTGGAAAACGAAGCCCCCCCTGGCTTAGGACGACCCCGTCTTTCACAACAATGGAGTTTTCCAAGCTACCGCCCTTGATTAAGCCTCGGTCAATGAGTGCCGACACTTCTTCATAACGGGAAAAAGTGCGCGCCTTGGCAAGTTCATTTTTAAAGCTCTCTTCGGTAATTTCAAGGGAGGAGAATTGCGCCTCTAAAGGGCCTGAATCCGGATAGCTAAGTGTATAGCTGATTTTGTGACAATCGGAGGGAAGGGCGACTAAATGACACTCCTCATCAGACCAATAGACCGGCTGATTAAGGCTAAAGATGGGTGATGTCGATTCTAGTTCTTGTATCCCCGCCTCTTCGATCATTTTCACAAAGGGCGCAGCACTTCCATCGCCAATGGGCGGCTCGATACTTGAAATTTCTATTAGCAAATGATCAATGCGAAATCCTTTCAAAGCAGCTAAAAGGTGCTCGACTGTATGAATACGGATATTGCCTTTGCCGATCGTTGTGCTTCGGTTTGTGTCGCACACATTTGCAAGGCAGGCTGAAATTTCAGGTTTCTCAGGTAAATCGGTGCGCCTAAAGACGATGCCCCCCGACTCCTTGGGGCAAAAACAAACAGTTGCTCCGCGCCCTGTGTGCACGCCGATTCCGGAGTATTCAACTGCTTGTTTTAACGTGCGCTCTTTCCTATGCCGCATAACCCTAAAAAGTGAAAAACATAAGCATGAAGGTTAAATGCTAGTTCTTTTAAAATCAATCTGTTTGTTTTTAATTTTATCCATTGATTTTTTGATTTAATTTCTGAAATTCGCCATTGTCAAGTAAAAAATTTATACAGGAGGATAAATGTCCAGTCATGTTCAACCATTTTCTTCAGAAGAGGAGCTGTTTAGCCGATGGCCTCACGTTCAAGATGAAATCTTAGAGACAATTCAGATGAGGGAAGAGTCAAGCGACGAAGAGGTGAAAGAGCCTCCCCCTTTTAATCAAGAGTATCCCCTCCCTCCCCCTCTTAAAGGGCGCGTAAAGATTGAGTATAATCCGGAGCATCGAACGCTGTTAAAGCAGATCTTACCTGATTATAACTTCCCCGTTTATCATTCGCTGAATAAGCTGAAATTTGACTTCATGACCGATCATATTCCTGGAAAAATCACTGATGCCGACATTATCAGAGCAGCCCAATTGTTTAATCATTGGAAAGAGGTGATCGCGGCATACCGAAATTACCCTGTCATTTTAGACAAAATTTTTGACGATTTCCAAATAATCAATTCAGTGAGAGAGTCTGGAATGCGCCTTGAAATATCAGATCTATTTTCACTCAAAACATGCGACTTCGACCGTCTCATGGACCGTTTAGAAATCCTAGAGAAAATCTTTAATATGAAAATATTTTCAATACAAAAGGTGTTGCAACTTTCAGAAAAAAGGATGGAACTACTCGCCCAATTTTCAGCTATCATCCCGGAGCTGACTGCAAGAATCATTAATCAAACCAATGGGGATCTCGACCAAGTATTCCAAGCTTTAGAGGACGTATTAAAAACTTCTGCAGAGGCCGTTCGTAATGAATCCCGTGCTCCCTATTACTTCTCAGCGCATCTTTTGTTTGGCTTGGAAAAAGTCGGACTCTTTCCAAAAGATTGGGTACTTGTGCGCGAGTCGGATATTTTGACATTTATCGAGATCGGACAAGACTTTCATGAGCTGTATGAATGCAATTTTCTCTTTTTACTTGAACCCGGCCGGGGCACCCCGCTTGAGCATCGTGACCTATTAGCCGGTAGAGAGTGGGTAGATAAGAGTTTTGAAATGACCAGCTGGTCTTTACTTCTCTCTCAGCCTCCTCTTAATTTCCATCACAACGAGGTGAAGAGCGACATATCAGAGACAATCGATCAATTTAAAGCCCATGCGTTAA
>SLOH01000101.1 GCA_007132595.1 Waddliaceae bacterium
AGAATATGCCGAAAAGCTCTTGATTCAAAGCGAGGAGCTTCGCTCTCCAAGGGTGAATGGAAAGGCGGCCGGTTTGCAATTACCAAAAACGCGAACGTGGATGAAAGGCGGGGCCATTGTGGCAATTGACCCGAAGACGGCCGAGGTTGTCGCACTTGCGTCATATCCGAGGATTAATCCCAATGATTTTATATTGCCGGGCGATCCTGTAAAGAGAAAAGAGCATCAGGAGAGGATTAGTCAGTGTTTTGAAACACCTCATTATCTTGGACAGGTTTGGGATCAGAGACGGCCGTTGACAAGAGAGGGGTATGACTTTGAGGCAGGGAAGATCATAAATGAAAATCTCTGGATGACATGGGACAACTACATCGACTGTATTTTTCCCGAAGAGAGCCCAGTCCGCGAGGCGATTGAAAATGTTAGGACAGTCGAGAATGCGGTCTTGCTTCAGCGCAGGATTGGCCGTCTTTTGACTTTATGTGGAGAGCCTGAGCTAATCGGGGTATTTAACTGTCTTTACCAAGAAGATCCTCACAAGGTGCATGGCCAACCGTTAAGAGCGCACATGCGAGAAATAATCGAAGAAAATGTCGAAAAGCATGCGCATTTGATTGAGGAGATCAAGAAGGAAATCAGTCCGTTTTTTGCATCGGTTCCGCGTAATGACGATAAAGTGCTCTTACTTGATTTGTGTCGTCTTGTCGTCAATGCCGATCAATTTCCCGATGAACTGCTTCCAAAAATCGGCCATCAATCGCTTGGAGAATATCGAAAGGCGTGCGCTGCCTTTGCGGTCATCTCAGATAAGGTTAAGCAAAGGTCAGCAGAGGTGTTTCACCATGCATTTGTTCGTTGGAGAGAGGAAAATGGGCAAGCCTTTTTAAAGGAGATGCGCGATAAAGAGATCGCATTAAAAAAGCGGTATTCAAAGCCGTATATTGATCTTTTCGATGAACAAGAGCGCAAAATGTTTCATACGTTTTGGGCAATGGAGAAATGGAATTTAATCGTCGGTTTCGTCAGCGAGGGTAGAGAGCTAAAAGAGTCTTTACACGTCTATTTAAGTGAGCTTGAAAAAATGCGAGAGGAGCTCAACCCTCAAAAAGAGGGTGAAAGGGCTCTACTTGATGCGACAGCCTCATTGCATTTGATCACCCGCGGTCTTACCTCGCGCTCGGCGAAAGAGTACTTATCATCGCTCAGATCCTATGAAGATTTAAACCGCCCGCTTCTTGGAAAATATCGCCACTTGAGAAATTTTAAAGAAGGGCAAACCGAGCAAGACCTTGCATGCGCCTTTTATCCCATCCATGGATACGGCTACGGAAGATCGTTTGCTTTTAGGCAGGCGACCACTCAAGGATCGATCTTTAAAATAGTGACAGCATACCAATCGCTCATCCAGAGGTTTCACGAACTGGGCGGGGGACTGAAAACCCAGCAAACCATGAATCCCTTGACGATTGTCGACGATTACTATACGTATCGCGGCAAACGGTATATGGGGCAAACAAGCGATGGAAAACCGATTCCCGAATACTATAAGGGAGGGCGTCTCATCCGCAGCCACCGCCGCAATTTTGGAGATGTTGATTTATTAAAGGCGCTCGAGCTTTCATCAAACCCCTACTTCTGTCTTCTTGCGGGGGATTATATTCACGATCCGAGCGATCTGTTGCAGGCAGCGTCCAATTTCTCCTACGGAAAAAAAACGGGAGTGGATCTTCCCGGAGAGTTTTCCGGCTACCTACCCGAGGATATCAAGGTGGATAAAACTGCTCTCTATTCCACATCAATCGGTCAGCACAGCCTTGTGGTCACTCCCTTGCAATCAGCGGTCTGTTTAGGCGCAATTGCCAATGGCGGCTCGGTGATCAAACCTAAAATCGTCTCTGTGAAGGCGGGAAAAAGGCGGTTTGAAAATGGAACGCAAACTGTCATTGAAGAGCCTCCGAAGGAGATTGTAACCGAGGTTGAGATGCCGCCAATTGTTAGAAAAATCTTGCTGCAGGGGATGTCAAATATTGTCAAAAGAGAGCAGAGGGTGTTAATCGGCAGCCTTGAGCAGCACTATCAGCGTGTTCCTCAATATGTCCGCGACTTTCTGAATTTAAAGGGGCAGCTTGTTGCAAAGAGCGGAACTGCGGAATCGATTGAACGCGTCTCTCTTGACTCATCGCTCCCTTCGGCCATTTTCAACCACGTATGGTACGGAGCGATCTCTTTTAACGAGGAGGAGGCAGATGTCATTACCCTTCGCGATTCATTTGGGGAGCCTGAGTTAATCGTTGTCATCTATTTAAAATATGGTGCTTGGGGAAAAGATGCCGCTCCGCTTGCCGGGCAAATGATTCAAAAGTGGCGGGAAATCAGGGCGCGCGAGCGCGCTTAAGCATTTTTCTTCGCCTCTTCAAATTTCTTTCGGAATTCGACAAGAAAACCGTGAAGATATCTTCTAAAAACAGGGTTTTTCTTATTTTTTCTCAAAAAATGATACAGCTCCTCTTTTTCTTTTGAAGACGAGCCGTGGAACTGCGTATCTGTAAAGGTGAGTAGCCATATGGATGTACTTGGGGCAAAGGAAAGATAGGCCCGGATTAAATAGTGCCATTTGCGAAGAGTCGCGCCCTCCATATTCCATTCTCTCTCTTCGGGGTAGAATATCTTCATTGCCTGGATGCACTGGTTCGTATCGACATAAGGGTAGATCAGCTCATCTTCGTAAAATTTGAGCAAACGCGTGCGTGTATAAGGCGTCTTGTCGGGAAATTGATCGTAGATGTTGCTTGATAAGACAAATGCGTCCCGGACATTATCGACATACGAGTGAAATTTTAGACCCGCGTAAAAGGGGTTTTCCTCTTCAAGAATCTCTTTTAGAGTGACCGTGCGAAAGTGGGTCTCGACTCTTTTGACATCCCCTAAGTAACGAATATCCGCAAACTGGGTACCGTTCATAAACTTCAACTGCTCTTCGGGAGTATACTTAGGGAAGTGGCAAAAAAACGCCTGGGTTAAGTAGGCGTGCATGTACGGCGCTGAGGCACTAAGCGCGGATGAAAAAAGAAGAAAAGTGAAAAAAATAGATCTCATACGTCAATGAAAAAGCTGATTTTCTTTTGGGGACTAGACTCGCGCGCAAAGCGTGTCAATGGAGCAACTGCATCGACAGTTTCATTTTTCAGCCCGATGGCAGCATGGTCAAAAAGGGTTAAGAGGGATTCGCACTCGGAACTTAAAGGGGGGAAATGGCTCGGTAAAATGATAAAATCATACCCGTCCTTCATCTCTTCAAGTAGGTCGTGAAAACGTGAAGAGCCCATCAATTCAAACAGTCGATCCTGATCCTCTTGAGTGTGAAAGGTGTCAAAATGCGTCCCCTTGGTCACTTGCGCATCCTCTTCGCCTGTCTCTAAATAGTCGCCGAGTTTCATAAGATCATCAATCTCCGACTCTTGATTGAAGAGAAGGACTTTAAATCCCCTTTGACTTAAGAGGTAGGCCAGCTGTTCAGAGAGCTGAAAAGAGCATTTCCCCAGAATGATTAGCGACTGGCCCGAGGGAAGTTCCGGCGTTCCGAAGGGGCAGATGCGGCTCATTAAACGTCTGAGGAGCGAAAGGTTCTGCTCGCTTGTTTTTCCCGCAGCGCCGATCACATG
>SLOH01000129.1 GCA_007132595.1 Waddliaceae bacterium
TAAATGGGAAGAAGAAAAAACTGACATACGAAATTAAGAAGAAATTTCATTATAACGCATTACATCAATCTTTCAAAGATTTTGGAGAGGTTTTAAACAAACAAATAAGATCAACAAAACGCGGTGGTATATTAGATCTTATTTCCCAATCCCCGGAGAAATTTGTCGATCAACTTAAGAAAGACGGATTGTGTGAAACTGATGCTAGTGTCGGTGCCGATGATCGGCCGGCTATACTTTTTCAACTTTTGAGTAGTCTTGACGGTGATAATATACAAAAGTTACAAAAGTCTCTTAAAAAAAGACATGCTGAAGACACTCCTCAATATCAAATGGCAGCACTAATAAAAGCAGTATTGGAAGAAGTGTAATCACTCGTGCATTTCTATCAATGGAATCCAACCTCAATTTTATCTGTAGGAATTTTCTGTTCTTGAGATTATCAACGGCTTTTGCTATAATTCGAGATTAAATTGTGAATTCTAGGAGCAAAAAGATGTCTAAACAGTGCCAAGTGACAAAAAGAAAGCCCTCTGTCGGAAGAAAATATGCGATTCGAGGGATTGCAAAGAAGAAAAAGGGAATTGGTCTGAATATTACAGGAAAGACGAAGAGACGCTTTGAACCAAATTTGATGAAAAAAAGAATCTGGTTTGCCGAAGAGAATCGGTTTGTTTCTCTGAAGCTATCAGCAGCAGCTCTGAGAACGATTGATAAGAAAGGGATTTCTGCAGTTGTTCGCGAAATGCGCGCTCGCGGCGATAAAGTTTAGGGTCCTTTATTTTAAAGGCAACCACTTGTCATTAACGTTAAAGCGTTTATTGATGTGTTTTTTTCTCTCCCGCTCAACAACTTCTTCATTCGAGAGTTTAGGGAGAGAAGCACGAATTTCTTGAAGCTTTTCGGCTACTGTGATGAGGACTTTTGTATCCTCTTTCTCAAGATCCTCTCCTTTATCTAAAATTTCTTCCACTTTGCTTCTTTTGATTTTCATTTGCGTATAGATTTTACGCACTTTCGAGGAGAGCCATTGCAGGTCGTGTTTGACCCGGGTGAGTTTTTTGGCAATCTCTCTTTTTTGCATGAGTCGTTTTTTTTCTTCGATCGAGTCCTTGACTTCCACAAGCTTTGCCAATTCATAAATATTTTCGATCGTGAAATTTAACAATCCTTCCGATAGCGCTTTTTCAGCCTTTGTGTACTCGATTTTAGACATTTGATCACCCTTATATATTCTAATTATATCATTTTTTTTTGAATTTAACAAATACACACCATGTTATATATTTAAAGTATGGAGAAATTAAAAGCAGACATCGTCATTATCGGCTCGGGTCCGTCAGGACAAAAAGCGGCCATCCAAGGTTCTAAGGCTGGAAAAAAGGTGATCGTCGTTGAACGGGAGGATGAGCCGGGCGGAGCGTGTCTTTTTTCGGGAACGATCCCGAGTAAGACGTTCCGCGAGGCAATTATCGACTTATCACGGCTCAATGAGCGTGCGTTTTACGAAGGGACGATTGCGCGAGATGAGGTGACAATTTCGCTTTTAAATGAGCGTCTGCACAAAGTGATTGACGATGAGAAAGCAATGATCTATCGGCAATTTCGGCGCAATAATATTCAACTGCTACAGGGAACCGCTCGCTTTGAGACCCCCCATACGCTTCATGTTGTCGATGAAAAATTTAAAATCTCCTATTGCCTGGAAGCAGAGTACTTTATTATTGCCACCGGCTCGCTTCCCCGTAATCCCCACGAAATTCCCTTTGATGATCGTGTGATTTTAGACTCCACTCGGCTGCTGGCTCTTGACCGCATTCCAAAATCGCTCCTGGTACTGGGGGGCGGGGTCATTGGTTCTGAATACGCGAGTTTTTTTGCTATCTTAGGGACAGAGGTCACGATCGTAGATAGACAGAGTCATATTTTACCCATGCTCGATAGTGAGATGGGTGTGCACTTGCAAACAGCGCTAACAGAGATTGGAGTGAAATTTATTGGTAAAAGAACGCCTGATACAATTTCTAAAAAGGATGGCAGAGCGCATGTGGTGTTAAATGACGGCAGAGAGCTTGAGGCAGATGCGCTGCTTTTTGCCCTGGGTCGTACAGCAAATGTCGAGGGACTTCAAATTGACAAAGCCGGCGTCATGTTAGATGGAAAAGGGTATGTGAAAGTCAATCCGCTCTTTCAAACGACACTGCCGCATATCTATGCTGTTGGCGATGTAATCGGTGGACCTTGCCTTGCCTCTACAAGTATGGAGCAGGGCAGGCTTGCGATGCGGCATATCGTGGGGGCTCAGACGCACTACTTCCCCTACAATTATCCGGTGGGTATTTACACAATTCCAGAGATTTCCAGTTGTGGAATGACAGAGGAGAGGGTGAAGGAGCTTAACTTTAATTACGAAGTGGGAAGAGCATACTATTATGAGATTGCGCGCAGCCATATTGCCGGGACGAATACAGGACTCTTAAAACTGATTTTTCACGCTGACACTCTCGAGCTTTTGGGTGTACACGCGCTTGGAAGCGGCGCGACGGAATTGATTCATATCGGTCAGATGGCAATGCATTTTAATGCCAAGATCGACCACTTCATCGATCAGGTCTTTAACTATCCGACCTATGCCGAGACTTATCGGGTCGCAGCTCTTAATGGCATCAACAAAATTCAATATAAAAAATAGATAGCGAGGCGAAAAAGCGCAAGAGAGCCAGAGGTGCCGAAAGTTAACGGGTCCAAGGAGTCAATATTTCAAGACCGTCTTCTGTCACTAGAAGTGTGTGTTCCCATTGAGCACTTGGCTTGCCGTCGATGGTGCGCGCAGTCCATTCGTCCTTTGGATCAATGAGGCCGTCTTTATGCCCGGCATTGATCATCGGCTCAATCGTAAATGTCATTCCCGGAAGGAGTTTGATTGAGTTGTGGTTGCGACTATGAAAGATCTGCGGCCCTTCGTGGAAGAGAACACCGACGCCGTGCGCGACAAACATATCGACAACAGAGCATCCTTTGCTCTCTGCGTGGTCTGTGATGATATCGCCAATCTTAGAGACTGGGTCTCCAGGGAAAACGCCTTCAATGGACTTCATCAGACACTCATAGGAGGTGTCGCAGACAAGTTGCTTCTCCTGAGAGACTTCTCCAACTGTCACCATGCGGCTGCAATCACCGTAATAGCCGTTTAAAATGCAGGTGACGTCAATATTCATAATGTCTCCCTCCATCAATATCTCCTCATCTGAGGGAATACCATGACAGATCACATCGTTAATCGATGTGCAGATGCTTTTGGGAAACGGGGGATAGCCATAGCCAAGTGGAGCTGGTTTTGCGCCTGATTTGACATGAAGTTCATGAGCAAAATCGTTTAGCTCCTGAGTGGAAACACCGGGAGCGACTCTGTCGCATGTGGCATCAAGTATTGTTGCCGCAAGGGCGGATGCAAGTCGAATCCCTTCTATTTCCGCAGGTGTCTTCAGGTAGATTTGGTGTTTTTTTCGATACTGCTCTCTTAAATCGTTGTCGACAACAGGCAAAGCAGGATTTTTTTCAGGGAAATGACATTTTTTCCATTTTTTGTCGCTTCCACACCAGCAAGGATCATTTCTTCCAATCATAATACGGTACAATATAGCGGAA
>SLOH01000016.1 GCA_007132595.1 Waddliaceae bacterium
CTGATAAACTCAGGTTTATTAAATTTAGACTGAATTTTTTCTGAAATTTGAAAAAACAATCGAACTTAACTAATTGATAGTTAAGTGAGTGCGTTTTTGTCGAATTTAGGGAAAAAGGCACTAAATTTAAAATGCTGAGTTTATCAGGGGTTCCTAAAAAATCTTTTTCTATATTGCAATCTTTCTGCCAAAACGCTAATTTAATGAAATGGCGTTCGAAAATCCTTTAAAAGAACAAGAGCAAGAGTTTAAGAGGGCGGAATCGTGCCTCATGGTAATCTTTGGGGCGACCGGGGATTTAACCGCAAGAAAACTTGTCCCTGCTCTGTACAATCTTGCTGTCGAGGGTCAGCTACCTCCACACTTTGCTTGCGTTGGGTTTGCTAGACGAGACAAAACGCACGAAGATTTTCGAGAAGATATGAAGAGCGCGATCTCGAAATACTCGAGACACTCATTCGATGAAAAATTGTGGGATAGCTTTAAAGAACAAATCTTCTATCACAAATCTGCATTTGACGATGACAAAGGGTATGAGGCGCTCAAACCCCTTCTAAACGATTTAGATGAAAAATTTCGCACCAATGGAAACCGCGCCTACTACCTTGCGACCCCTCCCACATTTTTCCCCGGAATTATCGAAAAGCTCGGGCAGCATCAACTCGTCTACAAAGAGAGTGAAGAGCCTTGGAGCCGGGTCATCATCGAAAAGCCATTTGGCTACGACCTTGAGTCGGCCAAAAAACTGCAGAGAGATATAAGCTGTCATCTAAATGAAAAACAAATCTTCAGAATCGACCACTTTCTTGGCAAAGAGACGGTTCAAAACTTACTTGTCTTTCGCTTTAGTAATCCGATTTTTGAGTCGATTTGGAACAACAAACATGTCGACCATGTTCAGATCACGGTAAGCGAAGATATCGGAATCGGGACAAGAGGTAACTTTTTTGAAGCGTCGGGGCTTTTGCGCGACATAGTACAAAATCACATGATGCAGCTTCTGTCGCTCATTGCAATGGAGCCGCCGAACAATTTGTCTGCAGAAGCAATACACGATGAGAAAGTTAAAGTTCTTGAATCTCTCCGCCATTTTCCGAAAAACCCCGAGGACTCACATGATGAAAGCGCAATTGTTCGAGGGCAATATGGTCCCGGCTTCATCGAAGGCAGACCCGTTAAAGGCTATCGGGAAGAAGAAAACGTAGCAGAAGACTCTAGTGTCGAAACATTTGCGGCAATGCGCCTACTGATTGACAACTGGCGCTGGGCAGGAGTGCCGTTTTATATGCGGGCCGGAAAGCGACTGCCGAAAAAAGTCACTGAAATCTCAATCGCCTTTCGAGACGCTCCCGGATACCTTTTCAAAAAAAATTCTATCGATCAAAACTTGCTTGTCATCCGCATCCAGCCAAACGAGGCCATCTCGCTAAAAATGAATTGTAAAGTTCCCGGAATATCAAGCCCGATTCAACCGGTAAAGATGGATTTTCGCTATGGCTCGTATTTTGGCGCCTCCCCCCCTGAAGCGTATGAAAGACTGCTTTGTGACTGCATGTCGGGTGACAGTACCCTCTTTGCAAGAATTGATGAAGTGCTAGCTTCCTGGAAATTATTTTCCAACGTTCTTCACAAGTGGGAAAATGTTAAAGAGAAAGATTTTCCTAACTACCAAGCGGGAACTTGGGGGCCGCAGGTGGCTGACCTTCTCATGAAAGGAACAAAACGAAAGTGGCGGCTGCTTTGAGTAACTCATCCATCAAGACATACCTCTTCAACCTAATCATCTACTCTCACTCTGAGGAGAGAAGGCGCTACTTTGAGGAGATGGTATCACCCTTAATTGAAAAATACCCTTGTCGCATCCTCTTTATTGAAGGAGTGATGGAGCCGGATGCTGATGTGTGTCAAACGTTTTGCCTCGCACCTTCTCCCGAACAAGAAAAGTTTTTGGGCAAATCGGATCGCATGGTCATCCGCGTCTCGAAGCAAAACCTTTCTAAGGCGCCCCTCTTAGTCCTCCCCTACTTAATCCCCGATTTGCCGGTCTTCTTAATTTGGGGACAAGATCCGACCAAAGAAAATAACATTCTTCCCACATTTTTAAATGTGGCCACGCGACTCGTATTTGACAACGACTCGATTTCTAACCTCTGCGAGTTTGCCGAGTCAATGCTGGAGATTCTAGACACCTTAGATATTGATTTTATGGATGTTGACTGGGCGCACATTAGTGGGATTCGCGCGGCGATTGGAACAATTTTCAATAATGAGTCGTACTTTAACAAGCTTAAGAACGCCAAAAAAATCTCCCTTACCTACACGCATGTGGCAGGCTCTCCCATGCAACACCAAGATCGACGTGCAATTTATCTTCAGGGCTGGCTTGCCGCGCTCCTCGGCTGGAAATTTAAAAGCGCTGATGGCAATCGAATTCAATATGAAAACCATGAAGTTATATTAATCAAGGAAGAGAAAGAAACGGGAGCCGGAGGAGAAATCAAGATAATTGATGTCGATCAAATCATGCATATTGAATCATTAAAAGCAGCAGCAACTCCGCTTCTTCGCGTGAGCCCGTCGGATTCTCCTTCATATCAACTCCCGATACCCAACATGCAGCGCGGCCTTGCATTTATTAAAGAAATTTTCTACCACCCCATTACAATCCATTACCGAAAAACCCTAGAAATGATCTCGAGAATGAAATGAAGATACAATCGTTTGATGATCGGCGCAACTACGCGATATTTGAAAACAAGTCGGAGGCGATCCAATTTGCCGCTGATCATTTTTTAGAAACCGCAAATAAAGCGATCAAGGCAAGGGGCGCATTTTACGTCGCTCTATCGGGCGGCTCTTCTCCAAAAGCCATTTTTGAGCAGCTGCTCGCTAGAAAAGATGCGTGCGACTTTACGAAAGTATGGCTCTTTTGGGGCGATGAGAGAGCAGTTCCCCCCACTCACCCTGACAGTAACTATAAAATGGCGATGGAAACAGCATTTTCTCAGCTTCCTGTTCCCAAAGAGCAAATTTTTCGAATGAAAGCCGAGCACTTCATTGAAAAAAATGCACTTGCCTATGAAAAGACGATTACAGAAATCGTCCCGGACGGCTCATTTGATCTACTCATGCTAGGAATGGGTGAAGACGGTCATACAGCTTCTCTATTCCCAAAAACAAACGCCCTTAGGCGTCAAGACCGATTGGTAGTTGCAAACTTTGTCCCACAAAAAAATCAGTGGCGCATGACGCTAACTTTCCCTTGTATCAACGCATCTAAAAATATCGCCATCTATATTTTTGGAAAAAGCAAAGCAAACAAATTAGCTGAGGTGTTAAACACGCCTTTTAACCCCGATGAAGCCCCCATTCAAGCAGTTGGGACAGAAGATTCGCCTGCTCTTTTTATTTTAGATCAAGCAGCGGGACAAAACTTGGTTTCCTTTAGTCAGCATTCTTGATATATAGTTGCAAATAACGACAACGTGAAAACTCTTTATGGCAACTACCTGTCTTCCCCCGGGAAAAAAATCATGGCGAATTGTAATACTCTGCGCTTTGATTCCATTGATTATGGGTGTTGCTGCTCTGATATATTGGCATCTTTACACTCTAAACATCATTAACGAACACCGTTTA
>SLOH01000029.1 GCA_007132595.1 Waddliaceae bacterium
ACCTGATGCAGAGGATGTGAAAATCGCCGGAAAAAGAAAACACATCAAGGACAACAAAGAACCCACGAGAGTCTTTAAACGGCCAAAGGCAAAAGACTGGGTTTTAAGCGACTCATCAGATGAGGAATAGCCTGAAGGGAGGAGCCCTCCTCCCTCTGTTTAGGAACCTAAACGATTTATCTTTGACAAAAATTCGCACCGTGTGTGATAATTTTCTACTAGCTAATTGAGATATTTTAGGAGAATTCATGGCTCGATACACCGGAAAAAAGAACCGAATCGCGAGAAAGTTTGGAGTGAACATCTTTGGCCGTGCCCGCAATCCCCTCATTCACAAGCAACACCCACCGGGAATGCACGGAGCGCGTCGACGAAAAAAATCCGATTACGGTCTTCAACTTGAGGAAAAACAGAAGTTGAAAGCTGTATACGGAATGCTCAGTGAACGACAACTCGTCCGTTACTATAAAGACGCTTTAAATTTAAAAGGAAACACAGCCGATCACCTCGTTGAATTCCTTGAGTGCCGTCTTGACAATGTTGTTTACCGTTTGAAGTTCGCTTCAACAATTTTTGCTGCGCACCAGCTTGTTTCCCATGGCCACATCCTTGTAAATGGCAAGAAAGTTGACAGACGCTCGTTTCAAGTTCGCCCGGGAATGACGATCTCCATCAAAGAAGATTCTCGTCAATCAAAGCAAATCAACGACTCTCTTGACAACAGCCGCCGCGATGTCCCCGAATATCTTGAACTCAACCGTCAAGACTTTAACGGGAAATTGCTCAACATGCCGACACGTGAGCAGCTCCCTTGGCCGATTGAAATTAATGTTCCGGAAATCTGCGACTTCCTCGACCACACAACGTAAGATTCAAGGATCTCCAATTAAACGAACGTAAATTCAATACTCTTAAGAGTATATGAATTTGCGTTCTTTTTATTTAGAAAACCACCCCCTTTCCGCCATTCTGTCGGAACCTCAAAAAATAGACATAACCACCTAACTGTCAAAAACTAACATCCCTCCATATTTTCAAGCAAAAAAAATGCTTTGATGCGAATAACGGAAGCATTTCAATGGTTCACTTATTTTCTCCATCCGCATATGATGCGAATAATGGAGGATATGCATGGATCAAGAGACAGTTCACCAATTTTTTCAGTCACTCGCTCACGATATCAAAAATCCACTCACAAGTATCAAGGGGTTTTCTTCTCTCTTGCTCCAAGAATTAAAAGATGCTCCCAAACAACAAAAAATGGCTGAATACATCTACAGAGCCGTCTCTAACATTGAGACGCATCTTGAGAATGGAGCAAACGAGCTCATGACTCTAAATCAAAATAGCGAGCATCATACGCTGACCGATCGTGAATTAGAGCAAGCAATCCTGGGCCTCTTTCAACAAGCCAAATCCTCCCCGGATCAGAGCAGCAGTTCGATTATCTTTGAGACCACCGAAAAACCTTCGGATAAAATAGTCATTCAGATGCCACGACTCAAGGAGACCGATCATGAGCATTGAAAAAGTCTTAATTATCGACGATGACGAGCATTTACTCAGCCTTCTGACTGAAGTCATGAACCGGCTCAATGTTGAACCCATTACAGCAACGAGTGGAAAAGAAGGTCTCGCTCTCTTTAAAGACACTTCATTCGACCTTGTCTTTACCGACCTTAAGATGCCTGATATCACAGGAATTGAAGTTCTTTCTACGATTAAGAACCTCTCTCCCTCGACAATTGTCGTCATGATGACAGGATTTGGTACGATCGAAAACGCGGTTGAGGCGATGCAGCTTGGAGCCTTCCACTTTATTATTAAGCCGTTTACTCCCGATACCATCGAAGCGATTGTGAGCAAGGCAAAAGAGCACCAAACACTCCTCAACGAAAATCAGTTTTTGCGCCAAGAAGTCAAGGGAAGCTCTTTTGAAGTGATTGGTCAAAGCCCTGCCATGCGAGAAATCATTGAAAACGCAAAACAAGTCGCTGCAAGTAATGCAAATGTCTTCATATATGGAGAATCGGGAACGGGAAAAGAAGTCATTGCCCAGCTGATTCACTCGGAGTCGAAACGATCAGAACATCCGTTTGTTCGCGTCAATTGCGCGGCAATCCCGGAGTCTCTTATCGAATCTGAGTTTTTCGGTCATGAAAAAGGCGCTTTTACCGGTGCATTTTCCAAACGCCTCGGGCGTTTTGAACTTGCCGACAATGGCACCCTTCTTCTCGATGAGGTCACCGAGACCCCAATGTCTCTTCAAGCTAAAATTCTTCGGGCGATACAAGAGGGCGAATTCGACCGAGTCGGAGGCAGCAAGCCCATTTCAGTCAATGTACGCATTATTTCAACGACCAACCGCGATCTGGATAAAGTCGTTAGTCAAAGTGCCTTGCGCGAAGACCTCTACTATCGCCTCAACGTCATTCCGCTGCATATTCCCCCCCTGCGCGAGAGAAAAGAAGACATTCTACCCTTGGCAGAGCACTTTCTCACAAAGCTATGCATTGAAAATCACAAGAAGAAAAAGCACTTTTCAGAATCTGCACAAGAGCTTTTACTCTCATACGGCTGGCCGGGAAATGTAAGAGAACTCTCCAATGTCATTGAACGGGCGGTTGTTCTCTCCTCCGGAAATGAGATCGACCGAGAGTCGCTTTTCATTAAAAGTCCCGCAGGCGAAAAAAAAGAACGCTCTTCGCTGAGTTCTTAGAAGCGGGTTACCAATCGCCGCCGAGCGCCCGATAGAGACTTGCGAAAGCAATATAGAAGTTGCCTTTTGTGTCAGCGAGTTGAAGTTGAGTCGAAAATAGACGGCTTTCGGCATCTAGCACTTCAAGATAACTTGTGTAGCCCTCATCATATCGATGATTCGCGAGCCGAGCATACTCTTCAAGAGCGTCGACCTGCAGCTCTTGAGCAGCCCTTTGCTCATCTGTCCGCTCAATTTCGACGAGCGCATCTTCAACCTCTTTAAACGCCTCCTGAATTCTGTATTCATACACATATAATGCCTCTTGCCTTTGCGCTTTTGCCAGCGCAACCTCTCCGGCGATCTGACCGGCTGTAAAAATAGGAACCGATACCGGAACAAAATAATTCCACATTCTCGCATCTCCTTTAAAGAGATCCTTTAGCTCACGGCTTGCGCCTCCGTATGTTCCGGTGAGTGAAATCGTAGGAAAGTAGGCCGCTCTTGCAACGCCAATCCTTGCGTTGGCAGCAATTAAATGACTCTCCGCCTCTTGTATATCCGGCCTATTGCATAAGAGATCTGAGGGAACCCCCTCGGATATGACCGGATACTGAAGATCATCCAAAACCCCGCCCCTTGCAATCGCACTTGGATTTTGTCCAAGCAGCAGTGCAATTGTGTACTCTTGCTGAGAAATCCGCTTTTGAAAAACCGGAATTTGCGCAAGCGCATCTTGATACTCCGACTCTACTTGGCTAAGTTCAAGCTTTGAAATCACCCCGGCGCGATGCCTTTTATAAAAAATATCGAGCGTCTTTTTTCTCGTCGCTGCAGTCTTTTCGGCAATATCGAGTTGCAAGTCTAATCCCAAAAGGTCAATATACGCCCGAACCACCGCCGTAATGACTGTTTGCTCAACT
>SLOH01000094.1 GCA_007132595.1 Waddliaceae bacterium
AATTTATCCGTGAAGGCGATCGAGTGATTGTTCTATGTGGTAATGATAAGGGCAGGGTAGGCACTGTTTTATCAAGAACTAGTGATCGAGTGATCATCCAAGGGATAAATATGCGAAAAAAGGCAATGCGCCCGTCTCAAGAAAATCAGAAAGGTGGTGTCATTGAGATCGAGCGTCCGATTCATATTTCAAATATCATGCTTTGTTCAAAAGATGATACTCCAAGAAAGATGAAAGTCGTCGTTGACGACGCAGGCAATCGCGCACTGTCTTATAAAGATGATGGAAAGTACGTCACATATCGTACAATTAAGAAAAAAACAAGTTAATAGAAGAGTATATTAAACATGATGAGTCGTGGCAAAAAGAGGTTTACTGAGAAGGTTAAACCTGAAATTAACAAAAAATTCAACTATTCAAATCCAATGATGGTTCCTGCTTTGCAAAAGGTTGTGATCAACATGGGGATAGCGGAAATTTTTCGCGATAAGAATGCAATTCAAGAGTGCTTCAATGAATTGATGTTGATTGCAGGCCAAAAGCCCATCCTGTGTCGAGCAAAAAAGTCGATTTCTAACTTTAAGATTCGAGAAGGGATGCCGATTGGAATCAAGGTCACCTTAAGAGGCGATCGGTTGTATGATTTTGTGGATCGATTTTTTAACATTGTTGTTCCAAGAATTAGAGACTTTAGAGGGTTTAACCCAAAAGCTGATGGAAGTGGGAATGTCACATTAGGCATCGATGATCATCAAATCTTTCCGGAGCTGGATCTTGATAAAGTCAAGAGAACGCAAGGAATGAATATTTCATTTGTTACAACCGCAAAAACTGATGATGAAGCAATCGAGCTCTTAAGGCTCCTTGGCTTGCCATTTACAGGATTGCCGGTACACACGGCAATATAAGAGAATTAAAGGAGATACGACATATGGCATTAAGTGATCCAATTGCAGATTTTCTCACACGAATTCGAAATGCAATTAAAGCAGAGCATCGATTCGTTGATATTAGCTGGAGCAAAATTAAAGAGAACATTGCAGAAATCCTCAAAAAGAAAGGGTTTGTTGAACACTATCTAGTTCAAAAAGACGAGAATGGTCGCGGAAAGCTTCGAGTCTTTTTGAAGTATAAAGAGGGAAGAAGACCGGCAATTACCGGATTAAAGCGAGTTTCCAGACCGGGCTTAAGACAGTACGTTAAGCATAATGAAATACCAAACTTTTTTGGTGGCTTAGGAGTTCCTGTGTTATCAACATCAACCGGTTTATTGTCAGGGAATGACGCGAGTGAACGGAAACTTGGTGGAGAACTACTGTTTCTCATTTGGTAAGGGACTAGAATTAAGGGAAGAACAATGGCAAGAAAAGCAAAAAAACCGATACAGATACCGAAGGGTGTAGATGTGAAATTTCAGGATTCGAGTGTCTCTGTAAAAGGACCTAAAGGACTTTTGCAACAGTCAATCGAAAATGGAATCAAACTTGTTATTAATGAAGACAAGATTGAAGTAGAATCTGAAAAACGCAATAAAGACCACTCCAACTTTATAGGCCTTTACCATTCACTAGTTCTGAACATGATTGAAGGCACTACGAAAGGCTTCGAAGTCATTCTTGAAATGGAAGGGGTTGGGTATAGAGCTGCAGTTCAAGGTAAAAATCTCTCATTACAAGTGGGTTTTTCTCATCCGACATTGCTCGCAATTCCTGAAGGAATCGAGATTAAAGTTGAGAAAAACACAAAAATACATGTGACTGGGATAGACAAACGCCTTGTTGGGCAATTTGCGGCCAATGTCTCTGCTATCAAACCTCCAGAACCGTATCTTGGGAAAGGAATTAGAAAGCAAGGCCAATACGTACGGAGAAAAGCAGGAAAATCAGCTGCTAAGAAATAAGGGATGAAGATGAAAAAAACAATGAACCGTAAAGCACAGCTTAGACATAAGAGAAGACAAAGAGTTAGATCTCCAATGATGGGCAGCCAGACAAAACCGAGACTTTGTGTCATCAAATCGAATCTGCATCTGTACGCCCATTTGATCAATGATGAGAAGGGAGAGACGATTTGTTCAATTTCTACGCTAAGTAAAGAATTTAAGAACAAGTTGAAACGAAACAAAGAATCAGCTCGGGTGATTGGCGAGAAAATTGCAGAAATTGCTCAAAAGCACGATATCAAAGAGGCGATTTTTGATCGTGGTTGGGCAAATTATCGAGGTATACTCTCTGAACTAGCTGATGCAGCCAGAGGCGCTGGACTAAAAATTTAAGAAAGGTTGAACGAAGTAATGCAAAAGGATAAAGGAAGAGACAAGCCTGCAGATAATATTACCGAAAAGGTACTTCACATCAATAGATGCTCCAAAGTAGTTAAAGGAGGCCGTAAATTTAGCTTTTCGGCTCTTATACTTGCATCTGATGAAGAAGGCCGAGTGGGTTTTGGATTTGCTAAGGCGAATGAGCTGACAGATGCCATCAAAAAGGGTGGTGAGATTGCAAGAAATGGCATGCAAAAGTACGAGTTGGAAGGCACCACAATTCCTCATGAAATTATTTCTGATTGGGATGGAGCCAAGGTCCTATTACGTCCTGCACCAAGAGGTTCCGGAGTTATTGCCGGTTCCATGATCCGCGCAATTCTAGAAATGGCTGGTATTAAAGATATCATGGCTAAAAATTTAGGCTGCAATAATCCGCTAAATCAAGTCAGAGCCACATTCAAGGCTTTAGGAAACTTGCTTAGCCGTGAGGAAATAAGAGCATTAAGGAAGTAGAGGGCACTCATGGTCACATTATCAACACTAAAGAATACATCAAGAAAGGTTAAGTCAAGAAAGCGCGTTGGGCGTGGCATTGGATCCGGGCTTGGAAAAACGTGTGGACGCGGATATAAGGGACAAGGTTCTAGATCCGGTGCACGAAGAAGATACGGGTATGAAGGTGGACAAATGCGTCTATTCAAAAAATTACCGACTCGAGGATTTTCTAATGCCCGATACACCAAAAGATATGCAACTGTAAACTTGGGCGAAATTGAAAAAGCGTATCAAGACGGTGAAACAGTCAATCTTCAATCTTTAAACGAAAAAGGGTTTCTGATTAAGTCAAATAGCCCATTGAAAATTCTCGGTGATGGGAATCTTTCTAAAAAGGTTGTGATTGAAGCTCACGCATTTACTCAAACTGCACAAGACAAGCTGAAGAAAGCGAAAGTCAACTGCAAAACTCTTTCATAATTTAGAAAATGCTGGATATTATTCTGCTTTGAGAATAATATCCTTCAAATATTGAAAGTCCACTTCTCAACATTTGGGAGGTGTGGGGATTTTTTTTTGATATCGACAGACGAGATCACAAGATTCCCTAAACGCTGTTTATGATGGCAATTTTTAACCTAGGCAAGGGCTCGAAAAAGGAGATCCATGTTTGATTCAATAAAAAGAGTATTTCAAGTCCCTGACTTGAGAGCCAAGATTACCTTCACAGCACTGATGCTAGTTTTGTGCCGGCTCGGTGGATTTATTCCTGTACCCGGAATTAATAGCGAGATCGCGTTGAGTTATTTTCGTCACATGACTGGCGGGGGACAGAATCTCTTTCAAATGATC
>SLOH01000024.1 GCA_007132595.1 Waddliaceae bacterium
ATTTTTGATGAGGTGATCACAGGCTTTCGTGTCGCACTTGGAGGCGCGCAATCGCTTTGCGGCATTACGCCGGATCTTACCTGCCTTGGTAAAATTATCGGTGGCGGCTTTCCTGTCGGGGCATTTGGAGGGAGAGCTGAAATAATGGATCATTTGTCTCCGAATGGTGATATTTTTCAAGCAGGAACCTTGTCTGGAAATCCAGTTGCAATGGAGGCTGGTTATCAGACCATTTGTCGCCTAGAGGCGCCCGGATTTTATGAAGAGCTAGAGCGCAAAGCTAAGCTGTTGACAGATCCCATTCAGGCATATATTGAACAAACAGGATATCCCGCCGCGGTGCAGCGAGTCTCCTCTATTTTTACACTTTTTTTCGGTCACAGTCGAGTCGAGCACCTGAAGAATCTAAATACCACCGATTTTGCAGCGCTTTACCACACCTGGCTTGACAAGGGAATCTATGTCCCCCCAAGCGCATATGAAACGTGGTTTATCTCATCCGCGCACACAGATGAGGAGCTGATAAGAACACGTGATACCATTCTTGAGAGTTTAGAGAGCAAAGTTGAAAGACTTCATCTTTAGTGTTGTTTAATAAGTAGAATTTCTTTAAAACATGAAAGTATATGATACGTATACTTTCTGTATTTCTTTTTTCTTTTGCAGCTCTTTTGGGTCAAGAATCGACGGTTATTAAGATCGAAGGTTTCTTAGACTCAAACGCACTGAATGATGCTAAAGCAACTGTTCAGGAGCTCCAAAGCAATGATGATCTGATCGTTCAAGTGAACTCTGAAAGCGGTGAGCTCGACCCTGTATTTGATCTTGTAAGAGAAATTTACGGAAAAAAGAGACAAGAGCAGATCAATGTGACAGTGTATATTGATCAAGCGGCTATTGGACCTGCGGCAATCATTCCGTTTTTAGCAGATCAATTGTACATCTCCTACTTTGTTTCATGGGGAGATATTCAATCCGGATTAACAGTCGCAAGCGAAAGCCTTTTGCTGAATCGCGTTCTTAGTTTAATTGAACCCACTCGCGCGAACCGCCTGGAACTGGAGACGCTCGCAACGCAAATGGTTACCGAGTCGCTCGTACTCAATCAAAACCAGCTGCAAGAACAAGGGCTAGTGCAAGATGTCATGTCTTCCGAGCAATTTCTTGAGAAGTATGAAAGGGAAGAGGCACAAGAGGTGATCAGCGAGGTGACACCCGGAAAGTTTGATGCTCACATTAAATTTAGCGAAGAGGGACCCAATCGCATTGGACTGATTACAATCGATGACCGCAGAACGGGAATAAGCTCAGCCACTTGGATCTACATAAAAAGCGCGCTTGAATACTACAAAGAAAACCCTCCGATATTCATCGTGCTCAGACTGAATACTCCCGGAGGTGAAGTCTTTTCGGCTCAAAATATTTCAAATGCGCTAAAAGAGTTTGATACGCAGCAAGAAATACCCATCGTGACCTACATTGACAATTGGGCTATCTCAGCCGGTGCCATGCTCGCGTATTCGAGTCGGTATATTACAACCGTAAGAGATGGAAGCATGGGAGCTGCAGAACCTGTCCAACCCGGTCAGGAAGGGAGGATGGAAGCAGCCTCTGAAAAAGTGAATTCCGCGCTAAGAGCCGATTTTGGAAACAGAGCCGCTTTTTTTGATCGAAACCCAAATATTGCCACGGCAATGGTCGACAAAGATATCATTCTAGTCGACAGGGGGGGGCGAATTGTGAAGTTAGACAATGAAGATCAGGTTCGTCCCAATGACACGATAATCACATCTAAAGGAAAACTTCTCACGCTTAGCGCAAACCAGATGCTTGAGTATGGCGTTGCCGACATGATTGTTCAGCCGGCTCGAACAGAGCTGATCACAGAAACCGAGCGCAAGTTGGGAAAGTGGCCGGCAGATAAAAATCAGCTATTTCACGCCCCCTTTTTCAAAGAGATCCCAAACGCACAGTTTGACGAATATCAGATGGACTTTAGGACGTGGTTTTTTGTTATTCTGGCAAACCCGTTTGTCTCATCCATTCTCTTCCTTGGGATGCTTATGGGCTTTTACATTGAATTCAACTCACCTGGATTTGGAATTCCAGGCTCACTTGGCCTCTTATGCCTATTCTTGATGATTCTTTCGAGCTTTGCTCTTGATATTGCCAATTGGTTGGAAGTGATACTGCTTCTTGTCGGAGTGACATTTATTCTTTTGGATCTATTTCTTATCCCGACGTTTGGACTTCTGGGCGTTTCTGGGGTTATCCTATTTGTTGTCGGGCTGTTTGCGATCATGCTACCTGGAATTGCAACAATTGATTTTGAATTCGATACGCAGACATTTAATCCGGCAGGCGAGGTATTTGTCAAACGACTCGCATGGTTTTCCGGTACACTTTTGCTTGGATTTGGTTTAATTGCAGTACTTGCAAGTTATATTCGCCCTAACTTATCCGGGTTTAGTCGATTTACTCTTATAGGTAATGAGCAGCTTGCATCAGATGGGTATTATGCCGGCGCCGAACCTCAGTCTTTACCCAAACCGGGAGCAAAGGGAAAAGTGGTTTCAATGCTCAGGCCATCTGGAAAAGTTGAAATCGATGGGAAAATTTATGACGCTGTCACATACAGTGGATTTATTGATCGAGACGAAATGATTGTGGTCAATATGCTGGATGGAAGCGTGATTGTTGTTGATGCTGATAATGAGGAAAAGGAATGACACCACAACCATTTATTTTATTAGCCATCGGCTTTCTTTTGATATTTACAGAGTTTTTCTTGCCCGGCGGCATCATGGCAGTCCTTGGCACATTAACAGTGATTGCAAGTATTTTTGTATTCGCTATGCAGGTCGACTCACCGATCTACATTATTATTTACATCATCACTGTCGTGGCTTGCCTTGCTTTGGTAATCAAATTTGCACTTAGAAAAATCAGTCGCGGAAGCTTATTTTCAGCAGGAGATCAGCAAGGGTATCATGCGTCATCGTACGATAAGGATCTGGTCGATAAGATCGGAACAGTCGCGACCGATTTGCGCCCTGGCGGACACATTATCATTGATGGAAAAAGATACGCAGCCATCTCTCAATCTGGCTACCTTGCCAAAGGTGAAAAGATTCGTGTCATTTCAGGAGAAGGAGAAACTTTAATCGTGAAACCCGAGGAGTAATCACAATGGAATTTCAGCTCTACTTTATTTTTATTTTACTGGCACTATTTGCCCTTGTCATTCTTGGCATTATGGGTAAGTTTGTCAGCTTGTGGTTTCAGGCCTTTGTGTCAGGAACCCCCATTCCGTTTTTTCAAATTATTGGGATGAGTCTTCGTAAGATCCCTCCAAGAGATATTGTAAACGCAAGAATTAATGGGTTTAAGGCAGGTCTACAAGGTATCTCGGTTTCCGATCTTGAAACACACTACCTTGCTGGAGGCCGCGTAAGCGAAGTTGTGCGCGCAATGATCGCAGCTGACAAAGCAAATATCCCACTCGACTGGAGAAAAGCGACTGCAATTGACCTAGCCGGGCGTGATCTTCGCGAAGCGATCCAAACCTCTGTTAACCCACGCGTCATTGACTG
>SLOH01000145.1 GCA_007132595.1 Waddliaceae bacterium
ACCCCCGGGAGAGGGGGGAGTTGCGATTGTGCGCATCGCAGGCGCAGATGCCATTGATGTGGCAAACCGCATGTTTTCTAAAGATGTCCAATCATTTGAGTCTCATAAACTGTATTTTGGCAAGGTGGTGGATGAAAATGGAGTGTCAATCGATGAAGCGCTGCTCGCGGTGATGCGTGGAAAGCGTTCATATTGCGGAGAAGACACTGTTGAGATTCACTGCCATGGAGGCGCGCTCATCTCAAGACGGGTTCTTGAGCGCACATTTCAGTCAGGTGCACGCCCGGCAAAGCCCGGTGAATTTACCTTTAAGGCCTACATCAACGGAAAAATCGATCTTGCTCAAGCAGAAGCTGTCCAAGAGCTGATTCACGCGAAAAACACCCACGCCTTAGAAGCTGCCGAGACTCACCTGCAAGGGCGTCTGTCTGAGAAAATTCGTCAATTTCAACTTGGACTTACCGACACTGCAGCGATTTTGGAAGCTTGGGTCGATTTTCCGGAGGAAGGTCTGGAGTTTGCAACGACCCGTGAAATCATCGAGCAACTATCAAAAGTCAAGGGGCAGATGGACGCGCTGGACGGCACCTTTCACGACGGGAAAATCGCACACGACGGCCTGACGCTTTGCCTTGTCGGGGCGCCAAATGTTGGAAAATCGTCCCTGATGAATGCTCTTCTCGATAAAGAAAGAGCGATTGTCACAGACGTTCCCGGAACTACGCGTGATCTTTTGGAGGATCATTTGCGTATCGGAGGGCTCAACATCCGCCTAATCGATACCGCGGGCATTCGCGAAGCATCTGAGATTGTCGAGATGGAAGGCATCCGCCGGACGCGAAGCGCGATGAGCGAGGCTGATGTGATTCTCGTTGTCCTCGATGTTTCTCGAGAGGTCAGCCAGGAGGAGTATCAGCTCTTAAGCGAGCTGCCGAAGGATCGGACGCTTGTTGTTTGGAACAAGATCGATCTTTGTGTTGCAGAGCCTCCCAAGCTTTCGCTTGAACAGGTCAGGGTTTCGGCAAAAGAAAAACAGGGGCTTGACTCTCTGCATCAGCAGCTCGATCGTTTGATTTGGAAAAAAGGGCCTCCCTCAAAAGATCAGGTGATGATCACAAGCCTGCGACATCATCAAGCGCTTCAAGAGGCGATTGAGTCGTGCAACAGAGTCATCTCAGGACTGCAAACCGAGCAGTCACCGGAGCTTGTCTCGATCGATATGCGCCATACGCTCCAAAATTTAGGGACAATTATCGGAACGGATGTGACAGAGGATGTCTTAAGTGCGATATTTTCAAAATTTTGCATAGGAAAATGACAACAAACGCAAAAATTGTCCAAGAAGTCTTGGATCGCTACATTCCAAACCCTGCCATTCCACTGCAGCATAAGAGCCCCTACACGCTGTTAATCGCTGTGCTTCTTTCTGCGCAGTGCACAGATGAGCGCGTCAATACGGTCACCCCACTGCTCTTTCAAAAAGCAGATACGCCCGAAGAGATGGTCAAGCTCTCTCCGGATATTATTTTGCAGATCATTCGACCGTGCGGTCTTGGCCCAAGTAAGGCAAACGCAATTTTTTCTCTTTCTAAAATCCTTCTTGAAAAACATCGGGGGAAGGTTCCAGGTACCTTTGAGGCTCTTGAAGAGCTTCCGGGAGTCGGACATAAAACCGCCTCTGTTGTCATGGCGCAAGCCTTTGGCAAGCCCGCCTTTCCGGTGGATACTCATATTCACAGATGCGCAAAGCGCTGGGGACTAAGCCAAGGAAAAACAGTGCAGCAGACAGAGCGCGATTTAAAGCGCGCATTTCCTGAGGAGACATGGTCTAAACTTCACTTGCAGATTATCTTATTTGCAAGAGTCTACTGTAAAGCGCGCCAGCACGATCCGGCTAAGTGTCCGATCTGCTCAAAGCTAGTTTAAGGAACCCCTGATAAACTCAGATTATTAAATTTAGTGCCTTTTTTCCGAAATTCGATAAAAACGCACTCACTTAACTATTAGATAGTTAAGATCGATTGTTTTTTCGAATTTTAGAAAAAATTCAGTCAAAATTTAAAAAACCTGAGTTTATCAGAGGCTCCTTAAGAAAGCCTGAAAACTATCTCTTCTCAATAAATGTTTCGATTTTCGAGAGCAACGCACGCCACTGATCTTCATTGCCAATTTCAATGCCCATTTTTACGTAGGCAATCTCTTGGGAAGGGTCGAGTTTGACAGCGTCTTTTTCTGTGCACAGCACATACTCAGCGCCGCTTTCTTTTGCTTTTTTACAGATCTTCGCCAGCTGTTTTGGGGTTAGCTCCGCGTGGTCGGAGAGGGGGTGGAAGTAGACGACGTCTGCTCCAAGAGACTCTAAAGTGGACTTAAACCGCTCAGGGTTTGCAATTCCGCAAAAGGCGCCGACTTTTTTTCCTTGAATCGATGCAATCAAGTCCCCATCGAGCTGGAAGATCCCCTCGGGACAATGAGTAAAATCAATGATTGGCGCCGATGTCCATTTTGAGAGCGCTTGATGCAGAGCATCCACATCTACTTTTGCGCTTTCATTGTGATTGATGAGGATCATATCCGCACGCTTGAGTGAATGGGGAGGCTCTCTTAAAAAACCGCGCGGAAAGAGGTGCCCCTTTCCGAATGGGTCACTTGCTTGTAGAGTCACAAGATTGACGTCTCTTGCTAGGCGGCGGTGTTGGAAGCCGTCATCGAGAAGGATGAGTTTGGAGCCGGCCTTTGAAGCGGCATTTGCCGACTCGACCCGGTTTTTTCCAACAAACATCTGCACACTTTGCAACCGATTTTTGAAAAGTAGCGGCTCATCGCCGCATCCATAGCCGCGGGATAAAATAGCGACCAAAAATCGATCGCTAAATGCTTCAGCAAGTTTGAGGGTGATCGGCGTTTTCCCGGTTCCGCCCATGACGAGATTGCCAATGCTCACAACGCATGGAACCGGGGCGTGGTATGTGCGTTTCCACCCTTGATCGTACAGCCAGTTTCTAAAGAGAACAGCTGTGCCGTAAAAGGAGGCAAAAGGAGTGAGCAAAAGACGAAGAAATGTATGAATTTTCCCTTGTCGCCCGTTGACAAGACTAACCCAGTACAGCTCCAGTTTTTGAAAGATGAAGTTCTTGATTCGTTTCATCGAAGAGTATTTCCTCAAGGCGTTCGATAATTAAGTGAATAGCTGCCATATGGGCCTCTTGTATACGGTCTGATGTATTTGAGGAGGAGATGATCAGCTCAAGATCTGCAAATCCCTTCAGGCTGCCGCCATTTTTCCCCAAAAATGCAACCGTATGGAGTCCAAGCTCTCGCGCTTTTTTAAAAGCCTTGATAATGTTTGGAGAGTTTCCGCTTGTCGTCAGTCCGATGAAAATATCTCCCGGCTTTCCATACGCCTCGATTCCTCGAGAGAAAATCGATTCAAAGTCCAAATCGTTTGCCGTGCAGGTGATGTGCCCGGGATCAGAGAGGGCAATAGCCGGAAGGGCGCGCCGTTTTTTTCGAAAAAACCCGGTCAGCTCTTCTGCAAAATGCATTGCATCACAAAGGCTTCCTCCATTTCCCGCAATC
>SLOH01000165.1 GCA_007132595.1 Waddliaceae bacterium
ATGGTAACTTTGCCTAATGGCCACATCAATCCATCGTGGAATTTGAACAGTAAGTTCGTGAAAATAAAGAGCTGACACCAGACAGATAATTCCATTCGGTACCTTTTTAGCAATTGCTACAAAGTCAGGCTGATCTATTCCCGGTAATCCCGGAAGTGCGTAGAGGCCTTTGGCAATCTGTTCTATACGCCCCTCATCTCTCAGTTGATAAAGAATGCGAGGATGAATACCGCCCTTAATAGCTTCAGAGGCCTTGAGGACACCTCCATGTGCTTGAAACAGTTCTAGCGCCTTATCTCGAATATGTTGACTTTTCTTTCTAGCCATAATGGATATTTATTACTGTAACTATTTAAAACTACTGTAAATTTTATCCATAATTTACTCAACCTCTTTCTTTGGATACAGCTGAGAAAATAGATTAGATACTAATTAATAGTCACTTAAAAAAAGAATCTTATCTACGCTCGTCCAATCAAGGGTTCTGAAGATTTTTCTCCACATCCAAACGTACCAAATATTGCGAAAGGCTGTCATTTTGATGGACTTCTGTCTATTAGAGAAAGTTTTTTCCTTCAGCAATATTGAGTAATTCAGGAAGAGCATAAACTGCTGACTTTCTTCCTGATCCCTCTCTAAGTAGTTGGATAAGTCCCGCACTCTCAAGTTGGGATAAAATTTTCCCTAAAGTCGTTCTGTTTGTAATTCCTGTTAACTCCATGAACATTTTTGTGTTCATGATAGGTTTTTGAAAAAATGCATCCAATGCAGGTTGAGCAAATTGCGATTTTGTCTCTTTCTGAAACTCTATTTTGAGTTTTTCATATAGGTTGAGAATATCTTTTGCCTTATTCGTATTTCTGATGGCTTGTGTACGAGTAGCTTCCAGAAAAAAACCTAGCCAGCCTAACCAATCTTTCTTTGCAGAAATACTCCTTAAGGCATCACAATATTCATCTTTATTTTCTTCTAAATACTCACTCAGAAAAAACATTGGTCTATGCAACATTTTTTTCTGGTACAAAAAAAGAGGAATAAGAATCCGGCCAATACGTCCATTACCATCCATGAATGGATGGATGATTTCAAATTGAGCATGTACGACAGCAAGCTGACTCAAGACTTCTTCATTTAAGTTAATATACGAAATCCAAGCTTCCAAATGGTCGTGAATGGTTAAAGGAGAAGGAGGAACAAATGACGCTTGTTCAATTTTACAGTTTTTTGGCCCAATCCAATTTTGTTCAGAACGGAACTCGCCAGGCTTTTTATCTTTCCCCCTTACACCTTGCATCAGTATTTGATGAAGAGACTTTATCAAACTCAGAGAAATCGGGCGCCCTTGTTCCAATCCAACTTCAGCTGCCAACAATGCTTTTCTGTAATTTTTAATTTCCTGAATGTCATTTGTTTTTTCTGGACCAAATTCAGAACCTGACTCAAATTCAAGCACTTCTGAATTTGTAGCATTTGTCCCCTCAATACGAGAAGATAGCACTGCTTCATTCAATGTGAGGGGTGCTAAAAGTATCTCAGGGTTAACCATCCCATGCAGTAACCCATCATAACGAGCTAAAGCCGCATTTGCTTCCCCGATTAATCTGGTTAGGCTGGCCCATTCAATATTTGAGATTGGAAGTTTATCGGGTTTAAAAGGATTGGACATCGACAGCACCTCATTTAGTATTTACTCTACCGTATACTACAGTATTAGTATACACCAAAACACATTTATGGTGTATTCAAACAATTTATCAAGATAAATTTATTGACACTGAGCACTTTAGATTTGCTATATACTCAAGTGTATCCTACAGGATTTGAATACACCAAAAAACAAAATAGTGTATTCAAATTCAGACTCAAGAAACCAGTGAAGGTTCTGGAAAGACTATTGATGCCCAATCAAAAGCTCTAAGTTTGTCTCTCCTCCGACAGTTTTTGTAAAGCCTACCCCAATGTTAGGCTTTTCCTTTAGAAAGGTAACAAAACGCTAAATCATAGAAACAAACTTCTTAGTATTTTTAGCGCTCTCATTCGGATTTTAGAAAAAATTCATGCAAAATTTAAAATAACCTGATGTTTCAAACTTGCACAACAGAATAGCCAAAAAAACCCTCAAAATCGTTACAATTCCCTAAAAATGATGATATATGGAGCGTTTTCCCTTAAAACGATGACAAACCCTTCCAGTTTCGGAAAATTTTCGGTGTTAAATCACGCTGAAATCTTCCTTGAAAATGTGCTCATAAGGGACTCCTTCTTCTAGAAGCTGCTCTTGCAGCGTGTCCATCATCGGCTTAGGCCCGCAAATTAAGAATACTTTATCGGAAAGATCTTCTCCCACCGCTTCCTTAATCTTCTCCACTGATAGGTAGTCCTCTTTTTCTGCGCAGTGTAAAATCGTTTGAAAATGGTCGGTATCCGCGTCAATTTGCCCAACCTCATCCCGATAATAGTCTTCACCCTCTTTGTCATAGCTGTAAAAAAGATACGCCTCGTTCCTTTCTTTCGTCCGGAAAGCTGTATCTTTTACGATGCTTAAAAAAGGAGTAATTCCAATGCCGCCTCCAATGAGTACGGTCTCTTTGTCTGCATGCTCAAAATAATGATCGCCAAATTTTCCGTAAGGCCCCCAAACGTATGCGTGCTCCCCTTTTTCCAGTTCGCTTACCTTTTTTGTCCAGTCTCCGAGTTGCTTGACTGAAATCCTTAAACGATCCGATTGAGGCTCTGAAGAGATGCTGAATGGATGAGGCTCTGCACTTAATTCGGGAGAGTCAAAATAAATATAAATAAACTGTCCCGGGTGATGACGCAGCTTGCGATAGGCGCGATGAGACTCGAGATAAATCTCTGTGATATCGCCGAGTTGCTCAATATGATGAACCACATAGTCATGAAGCGGACCAAACCAGTGATAGAGCAGGCGGATATACAAAAAACCGAGTAGTGCCATGGTCACCCAGATAGTAAACCAGGCGAGGAGAAAGGGGTAGGAGGTGATCTCACCATGCGCGACAACGCCGTGAAAAACCACCAGTATCAGCAACAATCCGAAAAAATTGTGCGTCTGCTTCCAGCGGTGATACCGCATCGGGATCCACAGTGAAAAGGCCACTAGGAGTATAAAAATGAAAAGCGCTGCAATCCCGCTCATCCGAGCAACATAGTAATGCAGCTCTTCTCCGGGTAGGTAGTCGATCCAAAAGAAGCGAAAAAAATCATGCTTGGGATCGAGGGCTAAAAAGATCGGATGGAGAAAAATGAGAAAAAAGGCGGATTCACCGACCCATCGATGCGCCTTGTACGCCTTATCCAAGCCGCCAAACAGCATCTCAATGATCCTAAACCTGGTGGCGAGCAAAAACGCCCAGCACATGAGCATCGTTGAGGACATACTTCCGATCTTGGCCAAGTATTTCAGTCTATAGTCATACCAACCGTCATAGTACCACATCGATGCGAAGTAAATGGTCAGGGTAGCAAGCAGGCTAAGGAGAACAACAAGATAGCCCCAATAATACTGTTTTTTCATTACAGGAGTCATGACCCTATTTCCCAAG
>SLOH01000085.1 GCA_007132595.1 Waddliaceae bacterium
CAAAAAGATGCAGTCCACTCGTCCCTCGCGGGTTACACTCGATAGGGTAGAGCGTTCCATCACTGAGTTCAATAAAGTCAAACGCAATCACACCTGTGAAATTTAATTTACCAACAAAATATTTTACCCATTGATAGATTCCTTCGTGGTGAACAGATTCAAAGCTCAGGCAGGAGCTTTTGTCGATTGAAAATGTCACCGGATAAACTGAATGAGCAGTGAGGTCTCCTTGTTGACAGACACTCAACGTGCAGTATTTATTTCCGGTCAGCCACTCTTGTGCAATCCACTCGCCGCTGCCGTTACCGGAGATATCTACCGGCTGATTTTTATCATCCACTTTATACACGTTTTGAGATGCGCGAGACAGGCAAGGCTTTAAAGCAAAGGGGGTATCAATCTCGACATCCTTTACCTCTTCCGGCTTTCGAATCAGAAATGACCTTGGAGCTGGGATATTCCATTTTTCAAGCATTTTCATAAAATGCCATTTATGGTGGAGTTTGTAGAGCACATCAAAACTGTCGCAGAAGACTTCACATTGAGGCAGAAATTGCTCCTTCGCTTCCGAAAAATATAGCACGTCTTCCCAAACCGGAAGTAGGAAGTCGATGTTGTACTTTTTAACCAACTCCAAGTGTTCTTGAACATACTTTTTTGGGAATTTGCGTGGGTTAGACAAGCAAAAGCTTTTTTCAACAGCGTTTGAAAATCTAGAAACATACAGCGGAAGGCAGTCTGTCACAAAAACGGTATGCCCTGCCTTTTTCAACTGCCTCGCCAGCTCCAAGGTGATTGGAAGTCTGCCCGCTGTCAGTAAGATACGCTTATGATTTTTAATACCAACCTCTGTTGTGTTCAAGTTTTACTCGACCTGTCTTATGAGATTAATCATCCCAAGGATCTGATGAATTATCTCTTGGGAGATGATCGATCAGCAGGTTGATAAATTTTCCCCAGTTCCTTTGCTGGATAGAGCTGTAAATCACATCGATATCAATTTTCACATTTAAGCTAAAGTCATGGATAAACTCATCGCGCATATTGTTATGGCTAAGCTCTTCATTAAATGAATTTCCAATGTCGCTGATAAATTCGCCCCAAACGAAACCGCCTCTACTTTGCAAGTTACGCAAAGCCACCTTTAAAGAGTCGTCGCTAAATGCACAGCATAATAGCTGCAATGGGTGCACATGATTAATTTTAGCTCCCGCGCTTTTAAGTTTAGGGCGCAGGGTCAGCAGTTTTGTTAGCGGCTTATTCGAAAGAGTTGTTAAGATAAATTTCCAGTTTTTCTTATCTTCTTGTGTATATCCGGCATAGTAATCTCTCAAAGCTTCTTGTTTAAGATTAACATCCGGATATGAATGCCTTGCTTGTGCGGAACCGAACAGCAAAATCGCGCCAATAATTATACGAAACATCTGATAAACCTCAAGTTATGCAAAAATTGGTTTTATAATCATTTCTCACATGAAACTCAACTTTTTTCATCTCAACTTAACCGATTTTTTTCACATGCTCCCATCGAACATGTTTTTATTGCACCATAATAGCGATACAAAATATAAAGCATAACTTGCTGGATTGAGAACTATTATGCGGAATTGAAAATGAAATATTATTTTGTCATTGCACTCTTAGCTCCATTTTCCCTTTTCTCCTTTGACTTAAGTTGCCTCTCTTTTAACTTAAGTTCTCTTTGTCAAGGTCATCGAATAGGTGTGGGTCCTGAGGCTTTTTACACAACCCGAAGAATTACAGAGGGAAGTAAGCAGGGAGGCTGGCTATATGGCGGCCGCGGGCAGTACATTAGACAAGTCCCTTGGGGTATTATGTGGGGAGCTGAGGGGTATTATGCGTGCGGAGAAATTAAAGGGCGTGGCACCAGCGGAAACAGACGAGTTTCATGGAAATCTGATGCTGAGGTAGAAGGCTACGTGGGATTTACATTCTACCAACCGATTTGCTCCTACGGCATTTCGTTTTCGCCTTTTGCAGGCTATGGCAACTTTTGGGGAAGAAATTCCATTAAAGAACCTGTTCACTGTAAAACTCGCACGCGGTTTCACTACTATCTTGGAGGAGCTGAACTTAACCTCGCCGTCTACGACTATCTAGATGTTGCGGTGCGCTTTAAATCAAAGTTTGTCGAAGAGGCTGAGCGCTTCTTAATAAAAGAGTCGGACGTAAGGAGAAAGAGGATCGGAGACAGAGTCAACTACGAGGTGGAAGTTCCCTTTATTTATTCACGCTGTTTCTGCCAGAGACAATTTTCTCTTGAATTCGTCCCTTTCTATCGATTCCGCGACTACGGTCCTTGGGAAAACTCTCCACATGATTTTAAAGAAGAGCAGTATCGCACCTGGGGAACCCGACTGATGATCAACTATCACTTTTAAATAGCGAAGAGTTATGGAACCAATCAATTTTTCAGCATATATCGAAGAGGGGCCCCACACATTTTTTGATAACATCACAACAAACATGAGCGTGCTTGAAATCGACAATCTGTCATTTCCTCTCACAAATAATGATAGGGAATTTGATAATTCCTATGTATGCTCTCCTTATGGTCAATACATTGAATACGGAATTCAAGAACTCTCCCACCTAGCGCCTTCCTGGCTTAAGAGTCCTCTTGTCGCCGTACTCAAAGGTGTTGGAAAAATTCTGAAGAGAGGCGACATTAACAAGGTCGTCATGGTGAACAACTGGCTTTTTTCAACAAATCTCTACCCCGATATTTCAAGGGAGCAGATCTTAAAGCTCATTTCAACACTGCAACAGCAGTATCCCGAGCATGCAATTGTGTTTAAATCGATCAACCAAGTCACAACCCCTGCATTCTTCGACTCTCTTCCATTTAAGCTCATTCCCTCAAGACCCATCTATTTATTCAACCCAAATACTCCGCGCGCATTCAAGTCTAGAATGGTGCAAAGCGACCGCAAAATATTGAAAAACACGCCCTACCGCCGCATTGCATTAACAAAAGAGAATGCGCCTCGAATTGCCGAACTCTATCGCATGCTCAATATTGAAAAGCACGCAAAAATCAATCCGCAGTTCAATGCAAAATTTATTGAAATGGCACTAAGGACCTCTTTGCTTGAATTTATCGCTTTTGAAAAAGATGGAGAGATCGATGCAGTGTGTGGGTTCTTTTGTCAAAATAATGTGATGACATCGCCCCTTTTCGGCTACGACACAACTAAACCAAAGGATCTTGGGCTTTACAGGTTGATCTCTATTGCTCTGATGCTTGAAGCAAAGGAAAGGGGTTTTCTTTTACATATGAGCGCAGGAGCCGGTTCTTTTAAGCGTCTTCGTAGAGCAAAAAAACACATGGAATATAATGCTCTTTTCATCAACCATTTAGGCAAAAAACGCCAGAGACCTTGGAAGGCAATTGACTTTGTGATGAATAAAATAGGAGTCCCCGTCCTCAATCACTTTGAATTATAGAAGTTTCAGTCCAAACGGCAAGCTTGTGATTAAAGACGACTATAAACCGTTTGCATCTGCTCTAAAGTCACATGCTGACACCCAAGTCC
>SLOH01000007.1 GCA_007132595.1 Waddliaceae bacterium
AAAGTCATCAACTGGAAAACTGTTGAGCAACGTTACGCTCAGGCAATCTCTTAGTGGTTTATGGGACTTTTTAGAAGCAAGCCGAAAATTAAGGTTCAAACAACCAAGCAAGACGGATACAGTGGGTGGCTTAAATGCTCCCACTGTGAAGAGCTGATTCATACAAATGAGCTTGAAAAGAACCTCAACTGCTGCCCAAAATGCGACTATCACTACCGCATCTCCGGGAAAAAACGGATCGAACTCCTTTCAGATTCAGGTTCTTTTCATGAAATGTTTGCAAATGTAAAGGCAACCGATCCTCTGAAATTTATCGACTCCCTTCCGTATCCTGAGAGACTCACCCAAGCAGCAGAAAAATCCGATTATGACGAGGCGATTATTGTAGGCACCTGCACAATAGAGACATTGCCAGCTGCCCTTGCTGTCTTTAACTTTAGCTTCATGGGCGGATCAATGGGATCTGTTGTCGGAGAAAAACTCACGCGGCTGATCGAACATGCCATTGAAAAGAGACTACCTCTAGTTGTTGTTTCCACCTCAGGAGGCGCACGCATGCAGGAGTCTATCTTCTCCCTCATGCAAATGGCCAAGACTTCCGCAGCTCTTGCAAAGTTGAGCCAAGCCTCGCTGCCCTATTTTTCCATTATGACAAACCCCACGACTGGGGGCGTGACCGCCTCTTTTGCCTCTCTTGGCGATATTCTCATCGCCGAGCCTGGCGCACTGATATGCTTTGCCGGACCTCGCGTGATCGAACAAACCATTGGACAAAAACTGCCGGATGGAGCGCAGAAATCAGAATTTCTCTTGAAACATGGGATGATCGATTGTATTGTGAAGCGGCACGACTTAAAACAACGAATAGCTGAGCTTCTTAGCTTTTTCCAGGAGAAACCACATGAATGAAGAATGTCAAATTGAAATTCAATTAAATCCAGGAGCGTCAAGCCCAACCTACGGAACCTCTGGATCTGCCGGAGCGGATGTACGTGCACACCTCTCTTCAGAAATCCATCTGCCACCGGGTGAATCTGCACTGATTCCAACCGGGATCTCTATGGCGATACCGGACGGGTATGAGATCCAAGTGCGTCCACGCAGCGGCCTTGCCCTTAAACACAGTGTGACAGTCCTCAACACACCCGGGACAATAGACTCCGACTATCGAGGCGAGATCAAAGTGATCTTGATCAATCACGGGAAAACCCCATTTGTTGTCGAACCGAATATGCGAGTCGCCCAGCTTGTTGTCGCCAAAGTCACGCAAGCTGAATTTACTCACACAGAGGCGCTGGCCACAACAGCCCGCGGCAGTGGCGGTTTTGGACATACAGGGACAAAATGAAAATTTCACATTATATCGATCCTCAACTCATTGCCCATATTAATTGCGAATCCCGCGACCAGGCGCTATCACGGCTGGTGCAACTTCTGGACTCTCAAGGAAAAATTAAGGACACAGCGAAGTTTCTCAAAGCAATTACAGACCGTGAGCAGATTGTCTCAACTGGAATTGGAATGGGCGTTGCCATCCCCCACGCAAAGCTATCTGACTATAATGATTTTTTTCTTGCGATCGGCATCCTGAATAAAGGCGTCGACTGGCAGTCGCTAGATACGGCCCCTGTCCGGCTTGTTTTTATGATTGGTGGACCGGACGACAAGCAAATGGAATACCTTCAGATTCTCTCCTCCCTCACCCGGGCGATTAAAGATGAAAAAAGAAGAAAAAAATTGTTAACAGCAAAATCCCCAGAGGATATTATCACAATATTCGAAGGATTGTGAGAAAATATGACTTTAACACTAAAAGATGTCGCTGACCTTCTCAATGTAAATGAAGAGACGGTCGATAATTGGATACTCGACGGGAAAATTCCCGCTTTTCGCATTAAGGGACAGCCGCGTTTCAATCGATCTGACATTGAAATGTGGGTCATGAACCAAAAAGGAAAGCCGAAAACGGATGTCTCTTCTTCAGAAAAGACCTCGTCTCAAGGAAAAAGTTCTTTAGGCGGGACTCAACAGTTCTCCCTTTTTCGCGCGATCCATAAAGGCAATGTGTACCATGATATCCCAGGCTCATCGAAAGAAGAGATCATTAAAACCGTTACAAATGAAATTGCATCCTCCCTTCACCTTGATGGCGAGGTGATGAGCGACCTCTTGCTGGAACGAGAGGCACTGCAATCAACGGCGCTTGGTCACGGCCTTGCTGTTCCACATGCAAGAGACTTTTTGCTTACGCCCTATCATCAAGACATTGTTTCAATTGCATTTCCAAAAGAGCCAATCGATTATAATGCATTAGACGGCCAGCCGATCCATACCCTAATTTTTCTCTTTGCAAGCAGTGATAAGCGACACCTGCACCTCTTATCTAAAGTTGCCCACCTTGCCTCAGATCCCGAGGCGGCCCTTCTTTTTAAGGAGAGAGCCGATAAAGAGAAGATCTTAGATTTCGTTAGAGAATGGGAGTCTAAAATCAAAAAAACTTAAACCTACTGTAAAATCAGCGTCTCAAGTTCTTCATTCACTCTTTGAACAAATTCCACATAGTTGCATTGCAAATCACGCATCGTCACATCAATGACTACATCGGGTGTAACGGCAAGATTTTCAATGGGTTTTTGGTTCTTACGCATTGCAATTGATCCCGTATAACTAAAGCGGCTAATGCCAAATAGATTAGGGAAGTCAAACGGAATAACAAATCCACCGGCTCCGGCTGTTTTTGTACCTACAATCAAAGCTCTTGCGTTATCTTGCAAAATTGCAGGAAAAAAGTCAGCTCCCGAAAAGTCTAGCGCATTGACCAAAACCATAATCGGTTTTGTATAACGGGTTTTTGGGTGCGGCTTGACTTGACTGATTCCAAAAAGAGGGAGTGGATTTGTTAAAGTTCTTCCTGCAGTCCATTCAGAGATAATCGAATCGGAATACTCTACAAGTCCCTTGAAAAGATTTAAATCAACCGGATAGCCGTGCAAAGTCGTGCTACCAAACAGCTGTTTTGCTTGACTATCTGTCTTTATCAGATTCCTTAGCTCAGTGAACTGAAAGGCGAAGGCAAGCTCATCTTGAGTAATCGTTAAACGGTGAGGAGGCATCTCAAGGGGTTGATCTGATAGCATAGAGGTTAACGCCATCAAATAAAATACGCTCCCGCCTCCATTATCAGTTTGGTCAATCACAAGGCCGGACGTCTTTTGTTCAAATTTGTGAATCAACTTTCTAAATGCCTTCGCTTGCTTTTCACCGGCCATATAGGTTGGGATGCGGACATAACCAATCCGCATGCCATTTCGTCCCTCAAAGATATAGGCGCGAAAAGGACAGTGGGAGGGGGCTTTCCATTTCACCTTGCCAAGGTCCGGTAACGCGCCCTGAACGCTGCCAATACTTAAATTGGCCGCCTTATAATCGCCTAACTCCTCACACATTGGAGGCAAAGAGGAGAGTGTTGGATTTGTATGCCCAAAGCGAACTAAGGGTGTGATCATATTCCGCTCTAAAAAAGAGTTGTGACCGATTGAGGA
>SLOH01000059.1 GCA_007132595.1 Waddliaceae bacterium
AGCCGCTTTTTTCCGGGCGCTTGGCAGGTAAATGTGTGAAGAGCGCCCTCTATGGATTTGGGGTCTGCGGAATAGGTGTCATTGACAAATGTCGTTCCTAGAAGCGACTGCCAGATTTCACTGCGCATCGGCTCGGGACACCCTTGGTTAATGGCTGAAATCACTTCATTAGAGCTGATACCAAGCTTCCAAGCCGGTTTTACTCCAAGATGAAGAAGGTCAAGAAAGTAATAAAATCCCGAAGAGACTGTATTCTTATACTCATTTCCATCTGGAAAACTTAAGTGGTAGGGCATTTTTGGCATAGAATTCTTATCTAAGTAGCCCGCCTTGGGAAAGCGTGGATCTTCTTCATCCCAGAAATATGAATCATGGTGGAGTAGTTTTGGGTCCTTTGGGATAAAACTCCAGCCCGTAACTTTTTTAAGGAATTGGTTAATTTCAAAAGCGCCTGTTTCGGTTGAGAGGTATTTACTTCCTACGTGGGTCACAACGGCATAGTTGGGATCGACAAGATTCGCTAAATTTTCTAACTCACCCTGTTTAGAAAAGCCTAGCTCTATAAGGGCAATTTCATCTGCTTGACTTAATCGCAATAGACTTAAAGGAACGCCGATCTGGCTATTAAAGCTCTCGGGCGATGCTTTTACACGGTACTTGCTTTTTAAAATGATTTCTAAAAAATCCTTGGTCATGGTTTTGCCATGAGTGCCGGTAATCGCAAGAATTTTTGTTGTAAGTCTCTTGCGATAGATGCTTGCGATCTCTTGAAGTGCGATTAAAGGGGAGGGCACTTTGATCGCTTGCGCACCGGAAATCTCCCCTTGCCAATGTTGATCGACAATGAGATATTTTGCACCGTTATTGACAGCATCTTGAAGAAAAGCATGCCCATCATGGCGTTTTCCTTTTAATGCAATAAAGGCGGTGTTGGGTTTGGAAATATTTCGTGAATCGATGACAACATCTAGACACATTGCCTCTTTTTCAAAAAACTTCCACTCTCTTAAGTCAAATGGTTCCAATCGAAATACTTAGCAGAACTTATGGTCAGTCTACCTTAGCCGCCTGAAATTCCATAGAAAAAAAAGAGAGGCAATAAAAAAAGGCGACCCGATCGCAAAAATAGGGGAGAGCACCTGTTGCTTGCCAAGCAAAAGCATGGCGTTGATGAGAAGAATGAATGCAACTAAGGCAAATAGGCTAAATGAGTAGATGAGAAACAGTGGGGGCTGCCTTGAGAAGCGCATGACAGTCGGAGATGGGAATAGAACAGTAAATAGACAAAGAGTCGGGAGCAATATTTTATATAAGAAGACCGAAAGTAAGTGCGCCTGTTTTTCATCTGTTATGGTAAGGCTTGGTAAATGATCCCAAAGATCGCTGATGGAACGCTCCTCTGGCGCCGTAATTGTTTCAAAGAGCCGTTTTTTGTTAAATGCAATTTTAGGAGCATACTGGCTTTCGATCTTTTCCTGAATCCTCATTTTTCCATCAGAAGACCGCACGAGCAGCTCTAACTGGTACGCCTTGGGGTGAGGGGTCTCAATTGACAATCGATCCATCCGCCACACCTCATCGATTGACCTGATCCAGTAGACATCTTCAAACGTTTGTGTCGAGCGTATGTAGTCTTGAAACAGAAGTGATGTCTCGTCTTGAAGAATTAGGTGGCGGACATGAGGCTTTCCCTTATTGCTCTTATTTTGAGATGCCCTTTGTTCTTGAAAAATTTGGAGGGTGTGAAGAGCCTTGGGAAGAAAAAACTCGGCGTTTGCATACAAAAGCGCAGCCCCGGTCATCCCAATCAAAAGCAAGGGAGTGAGAATCGCTCGCTTTGTGATCCCACTGATTAAAAGGACAATTAACTCACCTTGTTGATTCATCTTGGTTAATGTTCGAATCGTCGCAAGAAGAATTGCGAAAGGAAGCAGGATGGAGAGTCGACGACTGAAATCGCAAAGATAGTAAATACCCACCCATTCCCACTTGGCAAGTCCTGATAAATTGCGAAAGTACTCAACATGGGTGGCATAATCGATAATAGTGTAAAGGCTTAGGAAAGTAAGAAAGAAAAATAGAATCAGCGTCAACTGTTCTTTAATAAGATAGCGCTTCCAAATTTTCATTCGATTCCCCGCGTTGTACGTGAAAGCATCAGGAGAGAGAGAGAGATGATGATTGCATGCGGCACTAGATAAAGAGCGCGCGCTGTAAACGGCTTGTGGTTGATGCTTTTTGCAAAAAAGAAGCAGAATAGGTAAGCCCCGGCAAGAATCATGACAAAGATCAGCCCTTTTTTAGAGTGCCGCCTTGAAATTGTAACTCCAAATGCAACCCCCATCAAAGTAAAAGAAATCGGAGCAAATCCAAGAGAAAGCCGTCGAAAAAGCTCGCTTGATGTCTTTAAGTATTTTGTTTTTAAAGAGGGCAGTTTAATTTCATCGGAAGCTTGGATCTGCTCTTTTAAATCTGCCCTTCTGGCTAGAAGGAGCGGCAAATTGAGGTAATCGTCTTTCACACCCCAAACATGGCGGTGTAAAACATTTGCAAATTCACGCACCGGAATATTTGCATGTGAAATATTTTCAATCAACAACCCTGAGGTATTTGAGATATTTTGCGATGTGATAAATGTCAGCTTATCACCATCAAAGCTATTTTCTTTCGCACGCAGCTCTTTTGCTAAAAACAGATGGATTCTCTCTCCCGGAAAGGCAGCAACGACATCGGTTGCGGATTTGCCGCGAACGGTTTTTCCCATCGATTGGAAATATATCCCTCTCATCCCGGTAAGATAATTGCTTTGAGCGAGAAGTAACGGGTTGATCGTGCGAAGTTCTGTTCGCAATTGGTTTGATGAAAGATGAGCATTCGTCGCCCATTCCGACACAATCCAAGCGTTGAGAATAGAAAGAAAGAGAGCGGCAACTAAAAGTGGAAGAGTCAAAGTCGTAAGAGAAAGTCCAAGAGAGCGAAAAGCGGTAATCTCGCAAGATTTTGAAAGACGGCTTGTAAGAAGGATGCTGGAAAGCAGGCAAGAGATAGGCAGAGCAATAGGTAGAATATAGGGGATCTGATTCCATACAAAGCAGGCCGTTTGCTGCCAAGAGGCTCCAAGCGCTGCGATTTGGGCGATATCTGAAAAACGCATCGTCATTAAAATGGCTAAAAAAGCCCCGCAGCTTAAAAAGAGTGTCTTTATATATTCTCTTAAGAGAAATCGCCAAAAAATCGGGATCATGGGATAATATGTTTTAATTAACAGATATTAACATGACCGAACGGATTTGGTATATCAAAATTGCAGGGAATACAGAAGGCCCGTATTCAGTCGAGCAGCTTCAACTAGACGATAGACTCACCCCTCAGACGCTTGTCTGGAAAGTGGGGTTTTTGTCCTGGTTGCCGATCAGTCAAGTTCCCGAGCTTTATTATGCGATTTGGGGAGAAAAAGAAAGAGAAAACCTATCTCCTGCAGATGATGAACTCGTTCTTGATATGCAACAAAACCAGTTCCCCATTA
>SLOH01000009.1 GCA_007132595.1 Waddliaceae bacterium
AGATAGCCGATGCTGATTTGCCCGGCATCATAGATCTCTTTTCTGACGCCTATGAAAAAGCGATTCTGGCTGAAGCCTGAATTTTGCTGAAAATAGACTTCATTATACCAGTAGGGGATAAAGGAGCATGGAAGTGTAAAGGGAAGATCGCATAAGAATCGTTGTCTAAACACCCACTCTTTACTGTAAAAACGATATTCAATGCGGCTTCTGTGTGAGGTACTAAATCCAAAGAGCGTTTGCCTTTTTATGATCGCAAGTAAGGCTGTTGGATCTTCTGTCCAACCGCCGTTATCTTGCCGTCTAAAGGTAAGACGAAGGCCGGGAACAATTTGCCATTTTTTTGTTAAATCTTTTACAAAGTGCAGATCGACGTAGCTATAGTTGAGTTTGCTCGCGTTGTCTTCAAAACGCATGCCAAAATGGGTCTCAATTTTTGTGCCAAAGATCTCTTGCGACTCACCGATCGCAAGCGACCAGAATTGAAAATCTCTGGCAGGCAGTTCATTTTGGGTAAGTGTAAGCAGCAGAAAACATAGTGCCTTAAATGGATTGATGCTCAATTTTATCAAGTCCTTAGCGCAAAAGGGATCATCCACCAAAATCCTAGCAGAATAATGATATATGAGGCAACGGTGATAATGGTTCCAGTTTTAATCATCTCTTTACTGTCAATTAAACCCGTACCGTAGGCAAGGGCGTTTGGTGGGGTGGAGATGGGAAAGATCATTGCCACGCTACACATCAGCGCGATTGTCACGGCAAAGAGAAGCTGATGTTCTGTCGTGGACTCCAGGGCGATTGGCATAATGAGGGCAGCTGAGGCGGTATTGCTAATAAAGAGGGAGAAGAGAAGGGCAAGTGTTGCAAATAGTAGCGCAAGAGCCGCACCTTCCCACCCCGGAAATAGGTGAAGCACAAGCAAGTGCCCGAGTTTTGTTTTTTCTATCCCAACTCCTAAGGCAAGCCCGCCCCACATGAGAATAAGAACATCCCAGTCGATATTTTTGATGTCGTTACGATCGATTAGCCCCATTGCTGAAAGTGTGCCTGCAGAAAGAAGAGCGGTTAAAGCTTCGGGGATTCCATGCAAGGGGGAGGTGAGCCAAAGGGCGATCGTGCAGGCGGCAACGCCTAAGGTTTGTCTTCCGGTTTTGGAGAGAGGGGCTTTGATGGCCGTTAAAGTCGGGTCTTTATTATCACCCCTTAGATAAATGACTGAGAGTACTCCAAGCGTGACGAAAAGAAGTAGCAGAACAAGAGGCACGCACAGTATCATCCATTCAGGAAAACTGATAAATATGCCGATGTCGCTTAAGAATCCTTTGGCAAGTGCGTTGGGAGGCGTCCCGATGGGTGTTGCAATCCCGCCGATGTTTGCGCTAAAGGGGACAGAAAGAATGAGGGCTTTACGAAAGGAGGCATTCACCTGCGTATTTTCAAAGGTTGGGCGCAAGGTTCCAAGCATGATCACAGTGGCTGCAGTATTAGAGATCCACATCGAAAGAATTGAGGTGCAGACCATCACACCAAATAGGTACCAAATGGGATTTGAGGTGAAAGAGGAGAGTATTTTAGAGGCGATAAAAAGGTCCGCTTGATTCTTTCGCAGAGCAGCCGCGAGGATGAAGCCCCCAAAGAAGAGCATGAGAATCGGACTGGCAAAAGGGGCTAAAAATACCGTGTAGCCTGACTGGTCCATCTCTAGTACGCCGCCCGGTCTGCCGAGTGTAAAGCACAAAAGGAGAACGACAATAAGCGATGTCACATAGACGGGAAAGATTTCCAGGGCCCAGAAGCCGGCGGCGATGACAAAAATGGCAGCGCACCGCCTAGCGGCTTCCGGGTATGTCTCCGGAAGGAGCAAGTAGGTGCATAGCGCAAGCCCGGCAACTAAAGCTCCTAGAAGGGATCTCGTATATACTGACTTCATGACTCAGGTGTTGCCGGAAGAAAAGTAAAGGGTTTTGATTCCTTGTATTGACTTGCGACATTACCTGAGAGGATGTTGCCTCTAATTGTTAGCTTTTTTATCGGCGCTTTTTCATCAAAATCGATGTCTTTTAGATTTGTCCAAAAGATGTTCGGACTTGTTGCTGAGTCAAAGTAATACACGAGGTTTTTTTGATCTGAAATCGTTCTCCAAAGTGTAGATGCAATATTTGGCTGCCCAGGGGTTGAGATTCCTAAGGGGACACTGACGCTTCGTATCAGGCCGGTGACACTTGCCAGCGCCTGGTTTTTAAAATCCTCATCCGGAACTGCTTTGATGTAGTGTGTGTCGGTCTTTTTTGGAATGGACTCAAGAAGAAAAGAGACTCTTGCAAAGCGGTCTGCCGCACGGTTCGTGCCGGGAAGGAAGTTAAGGCCCCCGATGGATTCCCAGTACGCATTTAAGGCAAGCTGTTTGGCAAAGGTGGGAGAGTTGGTCATCACAGGATACTGCTTTCCGTGGTGAATGACGAGCTGACCGTCAATATATTCAAAAATTGCAGAGTCGCCGGTCGAGTCTGAAATCGATAAGTGGAGATCTGCCGGAGATCCATTTGGCAAAGTGGGAGCAAGTATCGCAAACGGCTCTTTTTTCAATGCCTCAACTGCCTCTGAAACAGTTGAAAAATGATCTAGTACATACTGCGTCCAGAGTGAAATAGACAATAGGGGAGTACTTTCTTTTGGCTTTCCGTATTCTGACTCGGCTAGATATAGTAAGTTTGCCACAAGACCCTTTTCATTCATTCCGTCAGCTGATGCGGCGTTATATCCGACGACAACAACGCTTCCGTATTTAGAGGTCCAGGTGATTGATTTAGGTCCGGCGGCGCCGTCTCGCTTAATTCCTCTGGGAAATACCCAGAGACTTGAGTCCATTTCCTCTGTCCAGTCCATTGATCTGCCGGTAATCACGATATCATCAGAACCGACGTACAAGGCTCTTGTGCACGCATCGGATTTGGCAGCGGAGGCAAAAATTCCAAAGCCGATGAGCGTAATTTTTAATGTTTGAATAAATTTTTTCATCTTTTTAGGTTCCTCTTTAGTGTAAATTTCACCTTAATCGAGCCGTTTAATTGATGTAAATAATGTTTTGAATGCTGAGGGTGTCAGGAGAAGTAAGAGGGATTGAAAAAAAAAGTTTGCCATTTGACCCTTTATCCTTTATTTGTTTGGAAAATACGTAAGAGGACAGAGGTGGATAACGTACAAAGAGCGGCTCTATTTTTCATGCATATCGAGGAAAAGGATTTCGATCAGCTTTCCAAACTACTATCTAGTGACTTTAAGTATTTTGGTCCGATGCCGGATCCCTTTAATCAAGACATTTGGCTTTCGTTTCAAAAGGCTGTTCAACACGCATTTCCCGATTGGGCGTATAATTTGAAAAAGATTGAAAAGGTTGACGATGTGATTGAGGTTATCGTCGAAATTACAGGAACGCATTCAAATGAACTTGTCATTCCGTGGCCGAATGTAAAGCCTCTTCCAGCAACCGGGATGAAGATTCAAATGCCGGAAG
>SLOH01000106.1 GCA_007132595.1 Waddliaceae bacterium
GCCCGATTTTTCTAAAAAAAATCTTTGGCTTGCAATCGACTGGTTTCAAAAACGCAATCGCAGACACGGAGGATAAAGCCTTGCAAACGATTGTCTATCGCACCGTTATCGGAACACTCCTACTCATAAGCGCTTTATCTGCCATATGGCTTTCCCAAGGAGCTTTTTCTCTAATTTTTCCAATTTTATGCGCGGTCATTCTTAGTTGTGCCCTTTTTGAGCTGTATCGTTTATGCGAAGCTAAGGGTTACCCTTCCATGAAATACTTAGGGATCGGCTCAACTGTATTGTATTTACTTGCGATATGGGCAGATCATCCCCTTCTTTTAGAGCAAGGCGTTCTTTTTTTTGCTCTCTTTTTCGGGTTTTGCTATTACTTCTTTTATGGAGACAAGCCGCTCCTCTCTTTAGCAATGACGCTATTTGGAATCGGATATCTTACCCTTCCTTTAAGCACCATTCTTCGAATTATTTATCTAGACGACGGAAAACTATGGGTCATTTACCTTTTACTTATTAAAGCGGCAACAGACGGAGGTGGCTACCTTTTTGGGTCGATGCTAGGAAGAAAATCGCTTGCGCCATCGATCAGTCCACACAAGACATGGGAAGGAGCTGCTTGCGGCACATTGCTTGCAGTACTGATCACAATATGTTTCAACTACTTGATCCCGAGCCAGTTGCTGAGTTTCTCTCAAGCTCTCTTCTTAGCTTTGGCTCTTGCCATTCTTATGATTATCGGCGATCTTGCAGAGTCGCTGATTAAACGAGATATTGGGGTAAAAGACAGCGCGCACATCCCCGGAATGGGCGGGGTTCTTGACACGGTAGATTCTCTTGTTTTTGCTACTCCTTTTCTGTATTTGTTTTTGCAAACCCTTAAGGTATACTCATGATTATCACAATTGACGGCTCTGTCGGTACAGGTAAAAGCACCCTTGCAAAGAAACTCGCAAGCCGCATTCAATTCATCTATTTCGACACCGGGGCAATGTACAGAACGCTGACGTATGCATTGATAAAAAGCAAGATTGACTACACTGATAAGGCCTCCCTAAAACAATTTCTCGATCGCTTTGTTTTTGATATAAAGATCAACCAAAACGAAAAGCAGTACTTTTGGAATGATGAAGATGTCACACGTCAGATTCGCTCACAAAAAGTCACACAAACCACCTCAAAAGTGGCAGCAATCGAAGAGGTGAGGGAAAAGCTTGTGGGCATCCAACAAAGATTTTCAGAAGGGGTGAATGCCGTTTTCGAGGGAAGAGACATGGGAACTGTGGTATTCCCTGACGCAGAAATCAAGATCTTTCTCACTGGCCGCCCGGAGATACGCGCGGAGAGACGATATCAAGAGATGTTGGAAAAATTCCCTGACGAGTCAAAAAATCTGACATTTGAAAATGTGCTCAAAGAGATCAACCAACGCGACACATTCGACACGCAGCGCAAAATCTCCCCTCTTCGACAGCCTGAAGGCGCGCTTGTGATTGATACATCGGATCTGACCGTAGATGAAATCATTGACATCATTTTAGAGTTTCGCGATACAAAGATCTAAAAGGGAGGCCTCTGAATCACTCTGATTGTTTACCAAAACCAGAGTCATTCAGCTCTTCCTAAAGTACAGATATGAGCGTGCGTTGACTTATTCGTTTTTTCAATTTTTCTTCAAAACGATCTTCACCATCTTCTACCGCCTGCAAGTACATGGAACTCTAAATATTCCTAAGGGAGCTGCTATTATCGCCCCCAATCACAGCTCTTACTACGACCCTCCGATCATTGGGGCCTCTATAAAAGAGAAAGTCTACTATATAGCCAAGACCTCACTTTTTCGCTTTTCTTTTTTTGGCTGGTTCCTAAAACAATTAAATGCCAGTCCGATCTCCGAAGATGCAGAGAGTTTTCAGGCATTGAAGGTTGCGATCAAAATTTTAAAAAATGGTCGAAAGCTAGTGGTTTTTCCGGAAGGAGAGAGGAGTTGGGACGACAGCTTGCTGGAAATCAAACCGGGGTTTGCCTTGCTCGCGCTTAAAGCGCAAGTGCCGATCGTTCCTGTTTATATCAGCGGCGCCGCCCGTGCGTGGCCAAGAAAAAACCTCTTTCCCTGGCCCTTTGGAAAAATTACAGTCATTTTTGGAACCCCCATTTATCCAGAGGACTTTCATGATCTTCCGGCCAAACAGGCGCGCGAGGAAATAACCAAAAAACTCCGCTCTTCGCTAGAATCTCTTAAACAACAGCAAGAACAGTTGTCGCTTTCCAATAGCTGAGAATGGGTAATTATGCGTTTTTAAGCAAATAAAGGAGGGTCTGAATAAAACGTTTGCTTCAACCACCCAACCTAAGTTATAGGTTAAAAATATCTATAAATTAGGTGATCATATGATTCGTTTCTCTTTATTTTTATTTAGTTTTATCGCTTTTTCTCTTCACGCACAAAGTAGAAACGAACATATTCATGAAGCGTATGTGACGATTGTAAAAGAAACCGTTGCGCTTCAAGCGATCGACCAAGAGCCCCCGTCCCCAATTACAGAAAGGATCCCTCCTCAGCGGGCAAATGATACGATATGGATTTCGGGGTATTGGCATTTTGACAAGAGACTTAACGATTTTGTCTGGATCAGCGGCGTTTGGCGCCGCCCCCCTCCCGGTCAAAAGTGGATTTCCGGCTCATGGAAGTTATATGACGAAGGCGTCGTATGGATTCCCGGGTTCTGGTATCCGGAAGGAGTGGATGAAATTGAGTACCTACACCAAGCACCTCCTGATCAATTAGATGAGAATATTCCGGGCCAGCCGGGTAGAGATTACTTCTGGGCTCCAGGATTTTGGAGATATTCGGAAAGGGACGGCAACTATCAATGGACCTCGGGCACCTGGGTACAATTCGACCCTCATTGGGTCTACACTCCTGCCCACTATGTATGGCAAGAAAATGGCTATGTCTTTGTCCCGGCCTTTTGGGATTGGCCAATCGAGGAGCGTGGCATCGCCTATGCAAGCCAACGGATTCAACCGTCATTAAGAGAAGGTGTTTCTTATGAGCCCACTATTATATTAGAACCGTATCTGATCGTAGAATATCTGTTTTTCGATTACCCAAATTATGCAAGCTTTTATCAGCATCACTACTATTTCCATGTAGAGTTCTGGGAAGAGTATTGTTGCGTGCCTCCCTGGTGGGGCTGGAGCAGTTGGTGGGGACTCTCATGGCATGACCAATGGGGACTGTGGTGGTGGTGGGGAAACCCAGGCTACCCACAACCTGTTTGGATCGACCAGTCCATCGCACATCAATTGCCGCCACCAGATCAAGAGGTCATTCATCTGTTTGAAAATGTAACGCCTCCAGAGGTGATCACTGCAGAAGGAGTTGTTGCCCCATCTGAACTTCGCGAGGCGATTTTTGATATAACAAACAGTCAGGATCCGATTATTCCCGATAACGATGATGTGATTGA
>SLOH01000116.1 GCA_007132595.1 Waddliaceae bacterium
TGCGTTTTTGTCGAATTCCCTAGAAAAAGGCGCTAAATTTAATAATCTGAAGTTTTCAGACCTTCCTTCAGGTTCAGAGGTTCCTTTAAATCCCTTGCGATGTAAAATCTTTGCGTGCCAACATGGTTGAGCCCTCTGAAATTAAGAAATTGCAGGGCAAGAAACAGATGCATCGTAAAACAGCTTTAGGAATCTATCTCGGGAATATGCTTGATCATTTTGATACGAGCCTCTATGCGTTTCTCTCCCCTCTTTTTGCCACCCTTTTCTTCCCCAATCAAGACTACATAACCGCTCTTATCATCACATATTCATTTATCCCGATTTCAAAACTTGCAAAACCGATTGGCGCTCTCTATTTTGGTCACTTGGGAGATAGCTCTGGAAGAGAAAAAGCGCTTCGCTATTCACTTGGCGGTATGGCGATCTCGACATTTTTCATCGGCTCGCTTCCCACCTATTCATCAATCGGGATGCTCGCTCCCTTTCTTTTGCTTTTCGCAAGAGCCTTCCAAAGCTTTTGTTCAGCGGGGCAAACAATCGGCGCTGCGATTTATTGGCTAGAAAATACTAAGGAAGAGAAAAGAGATTTTACAAGCGGCCTCTTTAGTACCTCGACCATCGCGGGCATTCTATTATCTTCGACTTCAATCTCGTTTCTCTATCAGCTAGAAGTCATTTCTAGTACCTGGAGATTGCTATATTACTTTGGAGTCAGTACTGCCCTTATCACCTTTTTCCTGCGCAAAGAAGATGTGAAAACGAGCGCAATTACGGCCGTTCCTTTCGCCAAACGCATCAAAGATCTTTGGGAAATGAGAAAAAAAATCGGCGTCGTTGTCCTCGCCTCCGGATTTTCACACGCCACGTATATGATGATATTCGTTCTACTTATCGGGTTTGTTCCGATGGTGACAAGCGTTTCAGAAGCCGAGATGATGCAATCAAATAATTGGCTCTTGCTGCTGGACTTTCTTCTCTTACCCATATTTGGCTATCTGGGAGGTAAAATTTCGCGAGAAAAGTTAATGATCGGAAGCGCTCTTTGCATTGGAGTGCTCGCTCTTCCTCTTTTTTCAATTCTCAATGCGGAGAATGCTCAACTGATTCGTGTGCTCTTGGTCATTTTAGGCGTTGGCTTTTGCGCAACATTTCACTCTTGGTCGCAAACCTTTGCTCCAAAGTCCCATCGATATTCACTGGTCTCCTTCTCCTATACACTTGGATCTCAAGTCATTGGAGGAACAACAGCCGCTCTTTCACTTTGCATCTATAAACTGACAAATATTCCATCAAGCATCTGCTGGTATTGGCTGTTTCTTGCACTTTTCACCTCATACATTTTGTTAAAAGCGCGGCAAATCGAGACGTCTTGCGAAAGCAAAGAACTGCCGATATCTCAATAAATCCTTGTAAAAAACGTAAAAAACGTCTAAACTCTTTGATCACGAGCACCGGTAGCTCAACTGGATAGAGTACCCGGCTACGAACCGGGCGGTTAGAGGTTCGAATCCTCTCCGGTGCAATCTAATTGGAGATAAGGCTATGGAAATTTTCACCATTACCTCAGGACCCATTGAAACAAATGTTTACATCATTTCCTGTTCAAGGACTCAACAAGCTGTAATTATCGATCCGGCCCCCGGATCAGCAGATCGTATTTTCAGCTTTATCGAAGAAAAAAACCTCAAACCACAGGCAATCTGGCTCACTCACAGCCATTGGGATCATATCGCCGATGTCTCCAGAGTAAAAAAAGAGTATGGTCTGGATGTTTGGGTTCATGAGTTAGATAAAGAAAACTTAGAAAATCCGGGATCCGATGGCCTTGTTCTCTGGCTTGCAATCGTAGCGGTTCAGCCAGACCAATTTTTTACAGACGGAATGAAGTTAACCGTAGGGGACCACACACTGACTGTCATCCATACACCCGGGCACACGCCAGGCGGAGTATGTTTTTACAGCAAACAGGAAGAGATCCTCTTCACCGGAGACACTCTCTTTCGCGGTAGCATCGGCAATATCTCGTTTCCAACCGCAGAGCCGGAAAAAATGTGGGAGTCGATCGACAAGCTTGCCACTCTACCGAAGCAGACGAAAGTATATACCGGCCATGGTATCGAAACAACAATTGGCGAGGAGACCTGGCTCCCCAATACAAGAGAAATTTATCAATAGTAAAAGGAGATAATAATGGGTGTTTTAGTCGGCAAACCAGCGCCAAAATTCAAAGCAAAAGCAGTTGTTGGGAATCAAATCATCGAGAACTTCGATTTAGATCAATTTGAAGGCAAAAATGTCGTTCTCTTTTTCTATCCACTTGATTTTACCTTTGTCTGCCCAACTGAACTTCACGCGTTTCAAGAAAAACTTGCGGAATTTGACAAGCGCGATGCCACAGTCATTGCCTGTTCTGTCGATAGTTGCTATTCACACTATGCTTGGTTGAATACAAAAAAATCACATGGTGGAATCGAGGGAATTACATACCCGATCATTTCTGATATAAATAAAGATATTGCAAGGTCCTACGATGTCCTTCATGCCGATGAGGGTGTTGCTTTTCGCGGCCTGTTCCTCATCGACAAGAAAGGAATTGTGAGACATCAAATCGTCAACGACCTTCCACTCGGAAGATCTGTAGATGAAGCATTGCGAATGCTCGATGCCTTGAACTTCTTTGAAACAAATGGTGAAGTATGCCCGGCTAACTGGAATACAGGTGAAAAATCCATGCAGCCAAACCAAGAAGGCCTGAAGAAATACTTCTCTGTTCAATCATGAAAAACAAGCGGCATCGCTTGTCAAATAATCATATAGATCAGGCTCAGTGATCACCATAGTCCCTTGATAGTATGAACAGATCGGGGTGACGGCATTAATAATAATGTCGTCGCCAACTCCGGGAATTCCTATTGCAAACAGATCGGAAAACGCTTCTTCTTCCTCCTGCAAAACTTTCAACCCTTTCAAGTAATCTTCAATACTAAACCCCTCTTCGTGTACACGAAAGTAGATTAATGGACGCTCGTACATCAAAGATTGAATGGCAAAAAATAGCCCATGGCTTTCAGGAGGAGGGTTGCCAAAATTCTGGAGAAGATGAGAAAGAGACTGGCAGGGGTAAGCTTTACAAAACTCCCCTTTTTCTGCCTCGCCAAAAAGTGCGATCTGGTAACGAGTCATGGCCGTATTCCCCCTTTCTTTTAGTTTACCACATTAAAATTTTTATTTACATTTGCCAATAATTTCAAAGCAAGGTAATCTTAAGCTCTCATGACAAATATTCGATCTATCAAAGCAATTGAAATACTAGACTCCAGGGGATTTCCCACTGTTGAGGCGACTCTTGTGACCGATGAAGGTATCAGGGTGAAAGCTTCTGTGCCATCAGGGGCTTCAACCGGAAAATTTGAAGCAATCGAACTCCGCGACAAAGATCAGATGCGTTATTTTGGAAAAGGAGTCCA
>SLOH01000117.1 GCA_007132595.1 Waddliaceae bacterium
CGAGACAAAACTTTCTGAAATTGTTCATGCTATCGCTTAGGATTTGAATTGATTGCAAGACGTTATAAATCATTAAGGGTTTATACACATTCATCTCTAAATGCCCCGAGGCGCCTCCAAGCGTAACCGCGCTATCATTTGCGATTGCTTGAACAGCTGCCATAGTTAGAGCCTCGCACTGCGTTGGGTTCACCTTTCCCGGCATAATCGATGAGCCCGGTTCATTCGTTGGAATTTTCAACTCATTTAGTCCCGCTCTTGGGCCGCATGAGAGCAGGCGGATATCGTTTGCGATTTTATAAAGAGAGACGGCAATTGTCTTTAACACGCTGCTTAAATGCACCATCGCGTCGTGTGATCCTTGCAGGGCAAATTTATTGGATGCTGTTTTGAACGGAAGATTTGTCAGCGTTGCAATTTCTTTTGCCACCTGCTGATCAAAGCCTGGCAAAGTATTGATTCCCGTACCAACAGCTGTCCCCCCTAAACAAAGCTCATAGGTCTCAACTAGCGCCTCATTTAGCCTCTTGATATTGTCCTCAATCAATCTTGCATAGCCTGAGAACTCCTGGCCAAGAGTCAAGGGCGTTGCATCTTGCATGTGCGTTCTTCCGATTTTAACAATCGACTCCCAAGACTGGCTCTTCTCATCAAGGCTTTTTTGAAAAGCACTCAAAGAAGGCAAGAGCTGCTCGTTAATGTGAATGGCCGCAGCAATGTACATAGCCGAAGGGAACGTATCATTAGATGATTGCGACATATTGATATCATCATTTGGATGCACCGGCTCTTTGCTTCCAATCGGCTTTCCCTCAATTTGCGATATGCGGTTTGCGATCACTTCATTGACATTCATATTAAATTGCGTGCCGCTTCCGGTCATCCACACATATAAAGGAAAATGCTCTAAGTGCTTGCCTTCGATAATTTCATCGCACACTTGGACAATCAGATCCCTTTTATCAGCCGACAGCCGGCCTTGTGCGCAGTTGACAATAGCACACGCTTTTTTCAATATTGCAAAAACGGGGATTAATTCTTTGGGGATGGATTCACTTCCGATAGAAAAGTGATGAAGAGATCGTTGTGTTTGCGCCCCCCACAATTTATCTGCAGGCACCTCTACCTCTCCCATACTGTCGCTTTCAAGACGCATGCGCATCGTCCGCCTCCTCCCCTTAATGTTATCTCTACAAATTAACAGACTAAAATAAACACATCCATCAAAAAATTATTTAACTCTACTTGCAAAAGGTGGTATATACGAGAAAAACCGAACTTAAGGGAAATCATATGATGTATTTAAGAGCCTTTATTGCAGGCGTTGTTTTACCGAGCGTCTTACTTCCACTTATTTTGAGTCTTGCAGTCTATGCAGAAAGACCTCAGTTATCTGATGTTTTATTTGTCCACTACCTTCCGATCATTTGGGGAGTATGGAATGTTTTATACTTTGCCGGACTCAGAGACATTCTCCCGGGAAGCCTAGATGTCAAGCTCATGCTGACCGGGCTGATTTTAGGAGTGATCGTTGCCATAGTCGCAGTCTTTGGGCTTGATTTGACGCAGGCTATCGGGCTTGAGGGAAATGCGATCTATCTCCCTTTAATTATAGCTCCCATTCTCTACGCCCTTTTTTGGTGGTTAATTGTCAAACCACTAAATTCAGTTGTTGGCGTTGAAAGCTGGTAAATCTCAAGTGGGACTAGCAAAAGCTAGTCCCCCTGAAAATTTCTCTCCAAAGCAGCGTTGCCGATTTTGTTTCCAAGTCTCAGACCGACTGTATGATCCACTGGATAGTGAATTCCACCCCAGATTCTTGACATTCCCGACTCATCGGCGAGTTGCTTCCACTTCTCTTTATCTTGAGGAAAAAATTCCGAAAGAATGGTCTTGGCTGTTCCGGCAATTGTCGAGTGAGCAGATGGATAGCTTGGATGGTTTGGAATCGAGATATAGTGTTTAATTCTCGGGTCCATCTGAGAGGGTCTCATCACCCAATGGGTGTATTTAACATCTGCCGCAGCTGCATTGGCATCGACAAGCGCCGAGAGCAACAAGGCCCTTAAATAGAGTTGTTCCATCAGGGGCAGTTGCACACTTTCAATATAGTCATTGACAATCTTCTCCCAGCTACTGGAATTGACCCCGGTCAATCCCGCCCATCGAAAGATTGCATAAATCTTTTGGTCATCTAGATTTTCTTGCGCGGCGATCACAGCTTCGCACTGGGACTCCCAAAATGCCTCATCTTCAATGGGGGTAGGGACTGCAAATTCATTTGAAGATGTCATAAACCATGTCTTCATCGACCCTAAATTTCGGCTTTCATAACCAGAAGCAGTTGGAGTCCACAGATTTTCACCATCCTTTTCCGGATGATCCTTAAGCTGCGATCTTTCGCGGTTTAATCTTTGGTTTGTTTGACTGACAACAAGCGAGGCTAAATAACTCGTATACACATCAAACGCCTCTTCTCTGACGCTTGGAAGTGTGGCATCCGGGATAAACAGCCTCAAAGTCCAAAGGGTGACAGGTCCAAGATCTCCCAGCGGGCGGCCGGAATAGAGGGAGCTGAGCCAAGCAAAATCCTTTTGTGCGTTTGCGATATATGCTGTCATGACAGTTAAGTCAAACTCAGACATCTCATCTGTATTTATAATGTATGCGACATCTCTTACCAAACGCGACAATTTTTCAGGAGTCATTTCCTCGTCTGGCAACGGTAAATTTTTTAATCCCTGCAGTTGACTTGCGCTGTAGTCATACGTCAGTTGATCAAACTGCGGGCGGCTCGCTTCAGTTAAATCACTTGCCTCTAGCCAAGCCGCGCACCCAAGCAGAAGCGAAAAAGCAATTAAAAAATTTTTAAAATTTATCATATATCCTCCTGAAAATGATAACTCTATACATACCGATTAAGTGTTCATTCAGTCAACGAAGATCTTATTACTGTGTATTTGAATAATAAGATATCTTTAAATGTGAAAAATATGATATGATGTTTTTTTAATAAAATAACAAACGGTTTTCTAATGACTTTTGATAGTTTAAAATTACATCCTCAAATCCTTAAAGCTGTTGCTGAATCGGGTTATACCGAAGCAACTAAGATTCAAATGGAAGCGATTCCAAAAATCTTAGAAGGCTTGGATATTCGCGCATCAGCACAAACAGGAACGGGAAAGACGGCGGCGTTCCTTCTACCCATCCTAAACAATTTGGTTGAGCCTAGCCCAAAGCCAGGGAAAGGACCACGGGTTTTAATTATTGCACCGACACGCGAACTTGCAATGCAAATTGCAACTCAATCTGAAAAATACAGCAAATACTTAAAGCGCACCAAAACTGTCTGCATTAGCGGCGGGGTTCCTTACCATGCGCAAATGCGCAGTCTTTCAAGACACCACGACATTTTGATTGCAACTCCCGGACGCC
>SLOH01000051.1 GCA_007132595.1 Waddliaceae bacterium
AGGGTCGCCATTTCTTTTGGCGCGTTTGGTGAGCAAATATCGACCCACTTCCCATCCCCCCATTTTTCAATTGCTTTTTCAACCATTTGCGCGCTCGTAATGCCGACTTGCTCCTTCGGGCCGAAGTTCCACGCTTGAGCGTATGTTGCATCCTGTTCAAGTAGTTTTCTGCCAAGCTCCAAATAGCCGTAAAGGGCATCGAGAACGTGGAGCCAAGGGCGGACGCTTTTTGGGTTACGCACTTTGATCTCCTCGTTTTTTATCAGCGCCTTCATTGTGTCGGGAAGCAGTCTGTGCGGAGAAAAATCTCCGCCGCCGATCACATTTCCGGATCTTGCTGTTGCAATCAGGGGAGTTTTGAAGCTATTTCTGTAGGCGCCGGCCGCAAGTTCTGCCATCGCTTTACTTGCGCTGTAGGGATCCGATCCGCCTAAAGGGTCGTGCTCTTTATATCCCCAGATTGAGCCTTGGTTTTCATAGCATTTGTCTGTGGTAACGACAACGACACCTTGAACAGACGGGCTCTTTCTTGAGACCTCGAGGAGGTTGACTGTTCCTGTGGCATTGATATCAAACGTCTCTTTGGGCTGCTGCAGAGAATCTAGGACGATCGGTTGAGCGGCAAGGTGAAAGATCAGCTCCGGGCTGTTTGCTTGAATCGTCTCTTCAAGCTTGGATATATCGCGAATATCGCCTCGAACATCGATGATCTCATCGTTTAAATGCAGCAGGTCGTATAGGTTGGGAGTGGTGGAAGGGGAGAGGCTGTAGCCAATGACTTTTGCTCCAAGGGAGCGGAGCCAAAGCGTAAGCCAAGACCCCTTGAAACCGGTATGACCGGTGATAAGAACCCTCTTTCCTCTATAGCTCACAAAAAACCTTTCCTTTGACCTGAGAAAACGGCGGCGCCCAAGGGGCATTTCCATTTTCCCATAAATGGTTCAGATGATCGCGGTCTCGCTGCGTATCCATACACGCCCAAAAGCCGCCGTGCTTAAAAAGGTTGAGCTCGCGATCAAGCGCGAGCCTTCTTAAAGGCTCTTTTTCAAGCACACAAGAAGGGTCTTTTGAGAGATAGCGGGAGAAAAACGAGCGCTCAAAGAAAAAATACCCTCCGTTGATCCACTTGTCCTTAAATTCAGGCTTCTCATCAAACTGCGTCACCTCATTGCCGCTCAAGACAATCTCTCCAAATCGAGAGGGCGGATTGACACCTAAAACCGTTCCGATTTTTCCATGAGAGAGATGAAACTCAAGCTCCGCATCCAAATTTACGTTGCAAAGTCCATCGCCGTAGGTGACTGCTGCATGGCTCGCATCTCCCAAATACTTTTCTGCCGCGATTGCAAGCCGCGCGCCTGTCATCGTCTCAACCCCTGTGTCTGCCACAGTGACTTCCCAGTCTTCATTATGATCGATCGAGTGGACGTTGAGTTGGTTATTTTTGAGGTTCACTGTAAAGTCGCTGTTATGGGCGGCGTAATTTAAGAAATAAGACTTAATAACTTCCGCTTTGAATCCGGCGCAGATAATGAATTTTCGAAAGCCGCTCGCATGGTAGACCCGCATCAAATGCCAAACGATCGGGTGACCCCCAATCGGGACCATCGGTTTGGGCCGAAATTCAGTCTCTTCTTTAATGCGCGTTCCAAGCCCGCCGCATAAAATAAAAACCGGGATATCTTTATTCAGCTGCAACATTTTTCGATCCTTTTCCAAAAACTTTAGCAAAGGGAAAGTTTTTAAACTAAGACATTTTCCTGGAACCTCTGACAAACTTGAGATTATTAAATACAGCACTTTAACCTGAGTTTGTCAGAGGTTCCTTTTGCCCTATATTTCAAGATTCGATACGATCGCATTAAAATGATTTCTTGAGAGTATATGAATATTGTTATTATCGGGGCCGGCGGCATTGGACGGTTTGTTGCAAGGACGCTGTCTGAGAACGAACACAATGTCATTGTCATTGACCACGATCCGGAAAAGCTTGAGCTTGCGACACTCGATATCGATGTGGCCGTGCGCAAAGGGTCCGGGACCGACTGGCAGCTTTTGGATGACCTGCTCGATCTCTCACCGGATTTTTTAATTGCACTGACAAATAATGATGAAATCAACTTCGTCTCTTGCTCGATTGCAAAGCATCTCGGCTACCCAAGAACAATTGCCCGCGTGCGCGACTACAGATTCCTAAACAAAATGCGAATGGATTTCGGCAGTATCTTCAACGTCGATCACTTCATTGGGCCAGAGGTTCTTGTTGCCAATGACATTTTGAAGTACATCGTCTCTCCCGGAACCCTTCAGATCAACTACTTTGCTCACGGGGGCGTGCAGCTCAGTACTTTTAGAATCCCAAATTCTTGGAGGAAATCAGAGATCCCTCTAAAAGATCTCGATATTCCGAAAGGAATTATGGTCGGAGTCATTTGCCGCAAAAACGGAGGAAAGACCTGCAGTGTCTTCTTCCCTCATGGAGATGCTGTGATCCAACCGGAAGACGAGGTGACATTTATCGGCGAATCCGAGGCGATGATCGATTTGCATCACTATTTGGGGATAGTGAAAAAATCGACGAAAAAAGCTGTGATCGTCGGCGGCTCATTGGTTGCGATGAACCTTGCGAAACTTCTGGAACAAAGAAGGATTGATACTCGCATTATTGAAAAAGATTATCACAGGTGCCAGCTTCTCTCCGAGCAGCTACCCAACACAACAATCCTCCACCATAATGGGACCGATCTTGACTATTTTCGTTCGGAAAAAGTCCAAGACGCCGATGTCTTTGTCGTGTGTACAGAGAGCGATGAGGTCAACCTCGTCTCTGCGCTTTTTGGAAAAAAGCTTGGAGTGGAGCAGGTCATCACCACACTTTCCAACTTAAGCTTTGCCACAGTTGCCAAAGAAAACGGGATCGATTTTAACATTTATCCAAGAGTGACGATTGCCAACTATGTGAATACTCAAGTGATGTCTGGAAATGTCTCATCGCTTGTCACTCTCTACCCCGATCAAGCGGAGGTGATCGAAGTGGTCGTCTCTGTTAGCTCCAAGCTGACCGGGATCCCTCTTGCTGAACTCGGTCCTTTATTTCCGAGAAATATGTTAATTTCGATGATCGAGAGCCGAGGCCGCGTGATGGTCGCGCATGGAAATCGGATTATCTCACCGGGAGATACCGTGATTATTATCACCGATCCAAAACATGTGAGTGAAATCGAGGCAATCTTTTAAATGTACTACCGTGAAATATCGAAGGTTTTAGGCTACTACCTTTTTGGCGTTACACTTGTGCTTCTCATTCCATTTGGGTATTTCACCATTCAATAATAAGTTTTCTTTATAATAAATCAGGCTTTTTTTGCAGATATTAAAAATATCTTCTCTTTTGAAATGCCTTCACTTAAAAGGTTATCTAC
>SLOH01000105.1 GCA_007132595.1 Waddliaceae bacterium
AGCTGTTTTTTGAGATTTTTGCTTTCTGCTTTTGTCTTTTGGGCGATCGGGATATTCATGATGATTGAGAGGCTGACTAAAAGAGCGGGTAGGATTAAAATCACGGTGCTATCGTTGAAAAAGTGCATGACCTGCACAAAGAGAATTTGGCTAACCGCTGCTCCAATCATGCCTCCTGCTGCAAAAAGAGAGAGCAAGGAGCCTTGACTTTTGCTCGAAAGCCCACAGACCATGCTGCTTGCCGAGGGGTGAAAAGCAGCAGATCCGAGATAGCAGCTGAGTACGATCAAGAAAAGAAGGAAGGGCGATTGCGTAGTCGATAGCAATGATAGACTTCCACCTAGAAGGACTCCGCTTGCCATTAAGAGTTTTTGAAATCCGCGGTCGCTGAAGTATCCGATGACAAGCTGGGCGCTTTCGCCGACAATGAGTCCGCATCCCATGATCATTCCCGCAAGCGAGACATCAATATTTGCTATCGTTTTATAGATAGGAAAAATTCCCAGCATAAAATCGATGACGAAATGGCCGATTAAAATTATTATTAACGTGTTGTAATTAGTTCTCATAGTTAAGCATTATAAAGTAAATGTGAATAAAAGTAAAATTAAAATTATGTGTTTATAAAAAATTTTTTACTAACTCTAGAGGGGTGGTTCTATATCTGTTTTTGACTTTAATCAAGCGGGGTGGAATATAGGTAAGGCATATCCTTAGGAGAGCGATGATGTTAAGGCGAGTTTTATTGTTGGTTGCTGTGTTTGCTTGCGGCTGCGAGCGAAGTGAGCCGCCTCATGCATTCCCTTTGGCAGAAGTGAAGGTTCTTGAAATTAAACCAAAGAACACGCCGATTGTTTTCAACTTTGTCGGGCAAGCGGAGAGCTCAAGGCAGGTGGAAATACGTGCAAGGGTCGATGGGTTTTTAGATAACGTTGCTTATCAGGAAGGAGATTATGTAGAGCCTGGCGAGGTGATGTTTGTTCTGGATAAAAAGCCATTTGAAGCTGCGTTGCAGCAAGCGGAAGGCGAGCTTGCTTTGCAACAGGCGCGGCTTTTTACTGCAAATGCGAATCTACAGCGAGTAAAGCCACTGGCAGAAATGGATGCGGTGAGCCAAAAAGATCTTGATGACGCGCTTGGACAAGAGCAGGCGGCTAAAGCGGCTGTGTTATCTGCAGAGGGTAGCGTAAGAGAGGCGAGGCTGAACTTAAGTTATACGACGATTCGCTCGCCGCTTAAAGGGCTTGCGAGCAAAACGCAGCAGCAAGAGGGGAGTTATATCCCAAGAGGGCCGGGAAGCTTACTGACGTATGTGGCCAGGCTCGATCCGATCTGGGTTGATTTCAGTGTGTCCGAGAATCAAATTTTGACCGTGCAAGAGCAGGAAAAAAAGGGGCTTTTGATTCTTCCGAAAGCAAATGATTTTGAGGTTGAAGTGGTTCTTGCCGATGGAAAGCCGTTTCCAAACCGCGGGGTCATTAATTTTGCAGAACCTAATATCGATCCGATGACCGGCACTTTTTTTATTCGTGCGGAGCTTGCAAACCCAAAAGGAGAGATGCGCCCCGGGCAGTTTGTCCGTGTGTTACTTCACGGCGCGATCCGGCCAAATGCGATTTTAGTTCCACAAAGCGCTGTTTTTCAGGGGGCCAAGGGGAATTTTGTTTGGGTTTTGGGTGAAGATATGAAGCCGAAGGCGCGGAGCGTGGTGGTTGGTTCTTGGCAAGGGGAAAACTGGTTTATCGAAGAGGGGTTGCAAGAGGGTGAGAAAGTGATTGTGGATGGGATCATGCGCTTGAATCCAAATCTTCCTGTGAAGGTCGTAAAATAAGATGATTTCGCGATTTTTTATTGATCGTCCCATTTTTGCAAGTGTGATTGCTATCATTATTATGATTGCCGGGTGCGTGGCAATGGTGAATTTGCCGATCGCGCAGTATCCGGAAATCACTCCTCCACAAATTCAGCTGACAGCAATGTATCCGGGAGCGAATGCCGAGACTGTTTCGGAGAATGTCGCCTCGCCGATCGAACAGCAGGTGAATGGGGCTGAGGATATGCTCTATATGTATTCGACCAGCTCTTCAACGGGAAATCTCACGCTCAATGTCTTTTTTGATATCGCAAGAGATCCCGATCTTGCGCAGGTCGATGTGCAAAACCGCTTAAACCTTGCCTTGCCGCAACTGCCTCAAGTGGTCACGCAGCAAGGGGTCACGGTCAAAAAGGTGTCATCGACTTTCTTGATGATTATTGCCATTTACTCTCCGGAAGGGCGCTACGACCCGACATATGTTGGGAATTACGCCAATCTGTATGTTCTTGACGCGATCAAGCGGATTCCGGGAGCGAATCAGGCGAGTATCCTAGGAAGTCCCGATTATGCGATGCGCCTTTGGGTGAAGCCAGATCGCATGGCGCAGCTGAAGATTACAGCGCAAGATATTGTGCGGGCTGTGAAGGAGCAAAATGAACAGTTTGCGGTTGGTCGAGTGGGTCAAGAGCCGACAGATGGGCCTGTGGCGTTGACATTTCCGGTTGCCACAAAGGGGCGGTTAACAACGCCGCAAGAGTTTGAAGATATCATTTTGAGAACCGATTCAGAGGGCGCTGCAATCGTGAAGTTGAAGGATGTCGGTAGCGCGGAGCTTGGAGCTAAAGACTACTCAGTGCAGACGTACCTGAACGGGAAAAATGCGACTTTGATTGCAGTGTATCAACAGCCGGGATCTAACGCGCTTTCTGTCTCTCAGCAGGTGACAGCGCTTTTAGAGGAGATGAAGCCAAGCTTCCCCGACGGGATTGATTACAAAATTTCAATGGATACGACAAAATTTGTTCGAGCGTCCATTCAGGAGGTAATCCATACATTTTTCATCGCTTGTGTACTTGTGATACTTGTCGTCCTAATTTTCCTTGGAACAATCCGCGCTACTCTTATTCCGGTCATTGCGATCCCGGTTTCTATTATCGGCACGTTTATCGGGATGATCATGTTTGGATTCTCGATCAATATGCTCACGCTCTTTGGGTTAATCCTTGCCATTGGACTTGTGGTTGATGATGCGATTGTTGTGATGGAAAATGTCGAGCGAAATATGAAAACGCTTAATGTCTCTCCAAAGGAGGCGGCAAAACGGGCAATGGATGAGGTGACAGGTCCGATTATCGCAACGACGCTTGTCGTGCTTGCGGTCTTTATTCCGGTGACTTTTTTAGGAGGGATTACAGGCGCGCTTTACAAGCAGTTTGCGATGACAATTGCGATCTCTGTCTTTATCTCATCGATTGTCGCCCTCACGCTCTCACCTGCGCTGACGGCCATTATGTTAAAACCGAATCGGAACAAGGGGAAATTTTTTATCTGGTTTGATGAGACATTTGATCGAG
>SLOH01000104.1 GCA_007132595.1 Waddliaceae bacterium
AAGTCGTGGTAGAGGTAGTAAGAAAGCGCCCCGCCTAAATGAAAATGCAAACGGCGCTGCCAAAGTTTACTGTAAAAAAGATCGTTGATATACGCTGCAGTCCGAGGAGCAAAGTCTTCGCTCCAAGAAAGCATGACCCCTAAGGAAAGGAGCAAGCTGCCGATGAGCGCGATTTTCTTCCACGGGTAGTTAATCGGCTTTTTCCATAGTAGACGCCACCCCCACCAGCCGATAAATAGTAAAAAAATATAACTTCCGACTCCGAGTAGGGCAAGCTGTGCCCACCCGATGCTGTATCCAATAATCCCAAGCCAGCTTCTTGCCTCCTGTCCATAGGAAAAGTTAAGGACGGTCGCAAAACCAACGATCGACAAAAAGAGCAGGAAAAGCCCCTGTTTTTGTGGTTGATACTTTGATGGAGGAGCTGCTTTTTGTGTTTTTTTCTTCTTTTTTCTGCTCATGATCTAAATGTCCAAAGAGTGTATGCGCCCAAAATTAAACAATACCACACAAAATAGTGGAGTTTCTCTTTTTTTACGAGCTGAACAAGCAAACTAAGTGCTCCAAACCCGACAATCATCGAAGAGAAAAATCCGGCGGCATAAACTGTAGGCTCTAATAATGGCTGCGGCGTGCGTATTAATGTTAAAGATTCAACAACCATCCCCCCAAGGATTGCAGGGATTGCAAGAAGAAACGAAAATCGCACGGCCTCTTCATTTGACCACCCAAGTGTTTTTGCCGATGAGATGGTCGCCCCGCTTCGAGACACCCCTGGAAGGATTGCAAACGCTTGGAATGTTCCGATGATCACAGTGTCGAAAGCGCCAGTGGCCCGCCTTGCTCGCACTCTTTTGCCCATTAAAAGTAGCAGTGCGGTGAGTAAGAAGAAAAAACCGAGATATTTCGGATCACTATAGAGTGATTTAATGGGTGAGAGAACAAGGAGGAGGGGAAAGAGGGGGAGCGTTCCTAGAATGACTTTTTTTGAAATGACCTTTTTGAGCTGATCTGAAAACAGTAAGCAGATGGGGAGCAATGTTCCGATGTGGCAAATGAGATCGAATAGGATGTATTGATCTAGCTTGTCGAACCCAAAAAGTTTTTGTCCAAGTATTAAATGTCCGGATGAGCTGATCGGAAGAAATTCTGTGATTCCTTGAATGGCCCCTAAAATCAAAGCTTCGATAATAGACAATGCGGCCTCCAAAAAGAAATGGGCGATCGACGGGACTCGAACCCGCGACCCCTGGAATCACAATCCAGTGCTCTAACCAACTGAGCTACGATCGCCACATATAAGCATAAGTTTTTAAACGAAATCTTCATTTTTAGTCAAGAGGGATGAGTAAGAAATTAGGTGAAAAATAAGTGGGGATTATGTAATATGATTGACATGAAAAGTTACCTACCAGAAAAAATACGAAATGTCGCTATTATCGCGCACGTCGATCATGGCAAGACAACACTACTTGACGGACTCTTAAAACAATCGAATGTCTATCGAGACAATCAGGTTGTTCCTGATAGAGTCATGGACTCATACGATCAAGAGCAAGAACGTGGAATTACGATATTCTCCAAGCACACATCGATCGTTTATCACGATTACAAAATTAACTTGATAGATACCCCCGGGCACGCCGATTTTTCCGGTGAAGTTGAACGGATCTTAGGAATGGTAAATTCTGTCATCCTAATTATCGATGCTCAAGAAGGCCCGATGCCACAAACTCGCTTTGTACTATCTAAATCGCTTAAAATGGGGTTGAAGCCTCTTGTCATTGTCAATAAAATCGACAGGCCGCATGCCGATCCCGATCGCGTATTGAATGAGACCTTTGATCTTTTTGTCGAGCTTGGCGCAACTGATGAACAACTCGATTTTAAACACGCTTACGCATCGGCTTTGAAAGGGTATGCACACCTTGAACTGGATGATCCAAAAGAAGATTTACGTCCACTGCTCGAACTGATAGTGAGCGACGTGGAACCTCCAAAGGGAGATCTTGAAAAACCATTCTTAATTCAAGCGGGCGCAATTTCCTATGATGACTACTTGGGTAGACAATTAGTCGGTAGAATTCTAGAAGGTAAAGTGAGAAAAGGGACTCCAGTCGTTCATATCGATCGCACAGGTAAAGAGTCAAAATGCACGATTACAAAAGTTGAAGGCCATTTAGGTTTGCAGAAAATTGAGATGGAAGAGGCCGGAGCCGGAGACATTGTCTGTCTTTCTGGGATTCCGGAAGTTACAATCGGCGACTCCCTTTGTGACCCGAATGCAATCGTTAGATTGCCCCCGATCGAACTCGAAGAACCAACTGTTTCGATTGATATACTCGTCAATGATGGCCCTTTTGTTGGAAAAAGTGGAAAACATGTGACGATGAATAAAATTCGCGATCGCCTGCTCCGTGAGCAAAGAGCGAATATCTCCTACCAAATCACAGAAGGGGAGAATACAGTTACCGTTGCAGGTCGTGGAGAGCTTCACCTCTCTGTTTTGTTGGAAGCGATGCGTCGCGAAGGGTATGAATTTTGCGTTTCAAAGCCCAAAGTGATTTTAAAAGAGGTTGAGGGAAAGAAAAACGAACCGATTTCCAGAGTCTCCGTTGAAGTTCCCGAACAGTTTTCCGGAGCGATTATTGACCAGCTTTCCAGAAGAAAAGGCGAGATGCAAGTTCTGCACACGAACAGTGAAGGCGTGACCGAACTTGAATTTTTAGTTCCGACTCGTGGAGTGATGGGATATCGCAATGAGTTTCTAACTTCTACAAAGGGGCTTGGAATTCTCACATACGCTTTTGATATCTATGCTCCTTGGAAAGGAGAGATCTCCGGACGTCAGCGCGGCGTTCTGATCTCAATGAATAACGGCAAGGCAAATGCGTATGCCAGCTTCAACATTGAGTCTCGCGGGAAGCTATTTACCTCGCCCGGCGATGAAGTTTACGAAGGAATGGTGGTCGGTGAGCATAGTCGGGAAAACGACATGATTGTTAACCTAACCAAAGGAAAGCAGCTCACGAATGTTCGCGCTTCCGGTACAGATGAGAATGTAGTCCTTGCCCCTCCCGAGAAATTTACTCTCGAAAAAGCAATTGGTTATATTGATACCGATGAACTGATTGAAGTCACACCGGATGCAATTCGTCTACGAAAAAAGTATCTTTCAGAAAACGATCGAAAAAGATTTAGTAGAAGTAGTAAATAAAAATCATTAATACAACAATCTTTATATATCTTTAATAATATAGAGTTATTATTAACCCTTCTTTAAAGGTAAGTAATAGGTTGTTGTATGAGTGTTTCAGCTTTAAGCCCAGTAGTTTCTAAGGAACAGTCGCTTGTGCAAGGCGTTCAGGTTGAAGC
>SLOH01000110.1 GCA_007132595.1 Waddliaceae bacterium
ACCGATTCTTCATTTAAATGGCTACAAGCTGGCAGGCCCGACTATTTTAGCAAGAACAGATGATGAAAGCTTGAATCACCTTTTTTATGGGTTTGGATATCAGGTCTGCATTGTATCGGGAGATGACCCGGCTGAGATGCATCAAGACTTTATGGAGGCTCTTAACTGGGCATATAACGAAATTGGGGAGGTTAAGAAAAACTATAACCCGGAAGAGGGTCATGTGCCAAGGTTTCCGATGATTATTTTGAGAACGCCCAAGGGGTGGACATGTCCAAAGGAGATTGATGGAAAGCCGGTTGAGGGCGCTTTTCGCTCCCACCAAATTCCGGTTCCGAATCCAAAAGAGAATCCCGAGCACTTAAAAAAGCTTGAGGAGTGGATGCGCAGCTACCGTCCGGAAGAGCTCTTTGAGGAGAATGGCCGGCCAAAAGATTCGATTTTAGAGATGTGCCCGAAAGGAAGCATGCGGATGGGGAAAAACAAAGAGTGTAATGGAGGTCTTCTTTTAAAGCCCCTTGATCTTCCGGAGTTTGATAAATACGCTTTATCAGTCGAAGCCCCGGGAGCTATGAGAGGTCGCGCGACTGCTGTCCTTGGAAATTTTTTAAGAGACATTGTCAAAAACAATCCAGAGAACTTCTTATTCTTTTGCCCCGATGAGATTACATCAAATCGACTGCAAGCCATTTTTGAGGTAACTGAAAGAGCCTGGACAGCGGAAATTTTGCAAAAGGATGAATTTCTGTCTCCCAATGGCCGGGTTATTGAAATACTCAGCGAGCATGTCTGTCAGGGGCTTTTAGAGGGGTATCTTGTGACAGGAAGACACGGGCTGTTTGCTTGTTACGAGGCATTCATACCAATTGTAGATTCGATGCTCAACCAATACTCAAAGTGGTTAAAGGTTTCAAGAGAGACGCCATGGCGCAAACCGATCGCCTCGCTTAACTACCTTTTGACCTCGCATGTTTGGCGACAGGATCATAATGGCTACTCGCATCAAGTCCCCTCATTTATCAATAATTTGGTAAATAAAAAGGGAACAGTGGCACGTATTTACTTCCCCCCCGACGCTAACTCCTTGCTTAGCGTGACAAACCACTTCCTAAAGAGCCGTGACTATGTGAATTTAATTGTGGTGGATAAACAAGAGTATTTTCAGTGGCTGCCAATGGACGAGGCAAAAAAACATTGCGCAAGAGGCGCCTCTATCTGGAACTGGGCCGGAAATGACACAGGCGATCCGGATATCATTCTCTGCGCCGCAGGAGATGTGCCGACCAACGAGACGATTGCGGCCGCGTGGTATTTACAAAAGTATTTACCTAAGCTAAGTGTGCGCGTCGTAAATGTAGTCGATCTATTTGTTATGATATCTCCTGAGGATCATCCGCATGGGATGCAGCATGATCAATTTTTAGATATTTTTACAAAGGACGTACATGTGATTTTCGCGTTCCATGGTTATCCGGGATTAATCCATGAGATTATTCACCATAGACCAAATGCGGAGCGATTTCACGTTCATGGATATCTTGAAGAAGGAACGACAACAACACCTTTTGATATGTTGATGTTAAATGATATGAGCCGCTATCAACTGGCGATTGCAGCTCTAGATCGCGTCTCGGAATCAAAGTTTCCGGAGGCAAGAAACGTTAAAGAGCGTTTACAGAATAAAATACAAGAAAGTAAAGATTATCTATATAAACATGGAGAGGATATTCCGGAAGTGAGAGACTGGAGTAGAATGAATAAAGATTAGATGGACGACAAACTTTCAAAAAAAATGCAAGCGCTTGGGATCGATGAACAAGATATCCTCGAGAAGTTTATTACAGGCGCCGGAAAGGGAGGGCAAAAGATCAATAAAACCGATTCTTGTGTCTATCTCAAGCACCTCCCGAGTAAAATTGAGATCAAATGCCAAGAATCCCGCTCTCGTGAGAAAAATAGATATTTTGCGAGGCTGCGTTTGTGTCAATTGATTGAAGAGATTCGCTTGGAAGAAAGGGCGCAGAGGCAAAAAGAGACTCACCTGAAAAGACAACAGAAAAGGCGTCGCACAAGAGGAAGTCAGGAAAAAATGTTACAAGATAAGCGTCATCGATCTAAACTTAAGCAAAGCCGGAAGACTCCTCGAAATACAGACTAGGAACAGTTAATGTACTTTGTTATGTAGTAAATAATCTGCTCGGGAACAAAAAGATCATTGTGGCCCCTTCTTGGAACGGCAAGGATTTTTTTAGGATCGGGCAACGCTTGATATAACCTGCGACTGAACTTTGGCGGGTTGATCTGGTCATCTTCACCGTAAATCACAAGGGTAGGTGGAGTTAATTGATCGACCTTCTCTATCGTCTGATACTGATCCTTGAGTAAGCCTTTGAATCCAAGTAACGGATAGTGATACCACGCAATGTCAGGAAGTGAGGTGAAGGGGGATTGTAAAATGATCGCCTGAACTTTAAATTCCGTTGCCATTTGAACAGCAACAGCTGCGCCAATTGAATTTCCATACAGGACAATGCACTTTTCGTTTTTTAAAAAATTTAAAGCAGCTCTTCCGTCTTTATACAAGCCCTCTTCAGTTGGAGTTCCCGGGTTGCCACTATACCCTCGATAGGTTACAAGCAACACTCCATAACCTTTTTTTAAAAACGGGCTGACCACAATTGCTCGGCTCCCGATATGGCCCGCATTTCCATGGAAGTAGACCATCGTCGGTTGATTCTCCTTTGCCGGGTGATACCACGCCTTTAGGCTTAGACCATCATCTGTTTTTAATTCGACTACCTCCATTTCGGGAACCCCATACTCTTCTGGCAACGCTTGGATCGTTGACGGGAAATAAATGAATTGCCTCTGAAATAGATATAGAATAAATATAAGAGATAAATAGATGAGGATAAAATACGCGAGAAATCTCAATGCATCCGTCTTGGTGTTGTTTTATTTTTTTATATGATTCTTTTTATTTGATGTAAAGGAGCCAAAAAGGGGAGAAATGGATTTAAGTGCAAAAAAATGTGTACCGTGCAAGGGAGACATCCCTCCACTAAAGGGAGAGGAGTTGTCTAATCTAGAAGAAGAGCTTGGAAATGACTGGAGAGTGATTGATGAGCACCACCTACAAAAGGAGTACAAGTTCAAAAACTTTCGAGAGGGACTTGGATTTGTCAATCGAGTCGGTGAAATTGCCGAAGAACAAAACCATCACCCTGCGATTGAACTTTCATATACAAAAGTCATCATTCGGCTCTGGACCCATAAGATCAATGGACTTACTGAAAGCGACTTTATCTTTGCTGCGAAGTGCGAAGCTGTTTAGGAACCTCTGATAAATTCAGATTATTAAATTTTGC
>SLOH01000077.1 GCA_007132595.1 Waddliaceae bacterium
AGAGCTTCTTCGAGAAAATCAGATGCTCTACGCAGTCCTTATTGTAGATAAAGAGCAAGAGCAGACCCGGCTTTCCTGTGAGTGGTTAGAAGACTTATCGGAAGCGAGTGAGGCGATGGTGGCCGAGTGCGATCAGGCGTATGACCGAGCAAAAAAGAAGGTTCTTCACTTTGCTAAGCGTAAAATGTTTCCAAGTAAAAAACCGGAAGTTCCGGTTGAGAAGCCGAAAGTGTCAAAATATGCGCTTAAAGTGGATTTAGATGCGCTGCGTATGAGCCAAATTTTGCAAATCAAGGATCTTCTACAAGAATACCCCGGGGATCTTCCCTTTGAACTTGAGTTTATGAAGGAGAAACAGGTGTTTGCCGAGCTTCAGCTTGATGTGAGTGTCTCGCCTAAAATCAAAGATCAACTGCAAAAGATCGGGAGTTTTCAAGAGATCACCTCTTGATTATGTTTCTGGTCTGAATCACCCCGGCTGCCTTACATTTAGGGACCTTAAGGTTAATTCAACTTTGCTTGTATTTTTTTCTAAAATTCAACGAGAGCAAGAAGGCTTTAGGCCTTCCTTAACGTCTTTTTCATAGCGTCTAAATCCCTGAAATGAATATATTACCCCCTAACTCAGGGATAATATGTGGTATAAAAACTGGTTTAATCAAGACTATCTTAACCTCTATTCCAAACGAGGAGAGTTAGAGGGTGAAAAAGAGGTGGAATCGATCATTCAGCTGCTCTCTTTAAAGGGGTCTGAAAAAGTGATTGATCTTGGGTGCGGAGCCGGACGCCACTGCCACGCATTTGCAAGACTCGGTTTTGATATTACGGGACTTGACCAGTCAAAAGAGCTGATCGAGATTGCCAAAGAAGGGCCCGGGAAATTTATCCATGATGATATTCTCTCTTTTTCCATGCCTGACACTTTTGATCTGGCACTCAGCCTATTCACTTCTTTCGGCTATTTTCGTAAAGATGACGACAATTTGAAATTGCTGAGCAAAGCGCAAGAGTCACTCAAAGTCGGCGGCACCTACTTTCTTGAATACTTACACCCCTTTTCTGTTAGAAAGAATCTTGTCCATGCTGAAACCTTGATTGTTGATCAAGAAATTGTGACGATTACGCGTCAAATCGAGGATGATATCGTAGTGAAGCGGATACTGTTTCCGGGACGATCATACGAGGAGCGAGTCAAACTCTACAGTCGCCATCAGATTGAAAAGATGCTGAGTCAAGTGGGTCTTGAAATTCAAAATGTATGGAATGACTATCAAGGGAATCCTTTTAAAGAAGAAGGGGACCGTCAAATTTTTCACGCAGTTCGAAGCAAATAAAATAATTACTGAATACAGCCTATTCATTCTTTTTCTTTACAGAACAAAAAAAAGCGGCCTCATTTGAGGCCGCTTATTCAGTAAGCTGTCTATTATAGACTCGCTTTAGTTCACAATCGTACTTTCTTGTTGTGTGATTGGCGATCCGAATGTGTCTGATGACACTTCGGTCATGATTCGAGCATCACCTGGGCGATTCGCTCGAGCTCTGATACGATACTTCAACGTCTGTCTTGGCGAGAAGTTGTCGTATGGCTCAAATGTCACTGTTCCATTTGAAATAGAACCAGGTGAATCACCTGAAACGCTTACAGGCACAATTTCCGATGGGAATCGAACAACAACACGTACGTTGTCATCTTGTTCAGACCCTTGGTTAACAATCGTAATTGTGTATGTTGTAAAGTCGCCAACGCAGATTGGATCTTCTGAATCAACGATGCAAACGTTTAGCGCAGCAGAACCTCTCCAACGAGTGCCGATCTCATCTGAATCACAGCATCCTTGGCAAGTTTTTACAGATGCTCGGTTAGTAAAGCAACCAGCTGTGCATGTTGTCAACGTAATGTTAAATGTCACAGACTCGTTAACATCTAGACTACGAAGTCTCCAAACCGCCTGATTCCCGTTGACTCTTGCACCTTCTGCAGCAACAATAGATGTTCCGCTTGGAGCGCAATCGGTCACAACGACATCAGTAAGTGGCTTATCACCGGTGTTACGTACCGTTACAGTGTAATCAGCGCTCTCGCCGATTTGCATTTGTTGTGGCCCATCTTTAATGAGTTCAACATCGCAAACGCAAATGCATGTGCATGCTTGGCAAGAAACTGAATCTGCATTGGAAGAAGTTACAACAGCAGTATTGCAAACCTCGCCACGTGCGCAAGCTTGTGCGCAAATGTTCACTGTTTTTGACTCACAAGGAGCTAGTGAACCTAAGCGGTAAGTTAATGTGCTTTGGCCGCTTGCATGCAGTACGCCTTCTGGAAGAGTGTCTCTAACAACAACATCTTCTGCAGCGCAGCTTCCGCGGTTTGTCACTGTGATTGTGTAATTAATCGGATCTCCTGGGCAAACTTCCTCAGGTCCGCATTTTTGACATACTAACCAAGGCTTTGCACAGAGTATAGCGCAAAAACGAACAGGAGTTGCTTTCGCACAGAAACATGCGCATAGTTCTCCTTCGCATTGGCACTCAACCCACACTTTCGCGTGTCTCACTTCACCGGCTCTCATTGAGCCAAAGTGGAAAGTTAGCTCTTTTCCGTCTACGTCAGCAGATGGATGGCTACGCTCGTAAGTGACGCCATCTGGCAAATGGACAGAGACTTCGACATCGCACACGTCTTTACATGCACAGACTTCAAATTCAATCGGGTATTGATCTCCCAACATACACATTTCTGGGTTACTTGCGGTAACGGTAATTCCATCAACACAATCTAACTCATTTGTATTTGGGTAACGGCACTGCGGGGCAGGCTTACATAGTGGTTCGCAGCATGGGTCCGGGCAGACTGCCGGGCAGTCAGCTGGAGGACATGGTGATGGACATTCCATCCCATAGTGTTGCTCAGCAATGTTTGTGTATCCATCGCTACTGGAGCAGCCTGTCCACATCAGCGTTGTCGCACACATTACGAGTAATGAAGCAACAAATCCGAATTGTCTTTTCATGTATGACTCCTAATTTTCATAGTTAAAAAAGTTTCAAGTTGTGACTTCCTTAAAATCAGATTAAGAAAATGACATCTTTAAACTTATCTGGTCATCTCCCGATAGCAGCAGGTCGGGCATTTTTTTTCTTTTCCCCAGCCTTCCGGAGAGTAAAGGGGTCTGTATCTTTCATCCCAAGAAGAAACAAAAGGATCTTCGCATGGAGTGGCCGGTTGTTTGAGTTTTCCACACGCATAATAGGCAGATTCGATACTGCAGCTGGTAAGTGAAATTAGAGAGAAAAGTAAGACTGCTCTATTAAGTTTTCTCTTCAATGTTCTTCCTAGCCTCTCATGTTTTATTCGATTCGCAGAGGGAAGTGTATTCCCCCTGCGCAGTTTGGTACTTTTCAGTACCCCCATGCTTCCTAGCGGTATCTTGGGCTAGGGCAAGTTGGGCATGCTGGTGGGCATGGCTGTGGGCATGGCTGCGGGCACACTTTTGGTGGGCATGGCTGTGGGCATGGCTGTGGGCAGACAGGCTGTGGAGGACATGGAGCCGGACAACAAGGTTTTGGACAAGGTTGTGGGCATGGGTCTGGACAGTAGCTGTCACAGCAGCAGCTTGTTAATACAAAAGCCATCGCTAAAAGTGCGAATGATGATGATAAAACTTTTGATAGTTTCATGATGTACTCCTATGTTTTGGTTTCCTAAATTCAAATATTTTTAACCAATCTTAAGGAAGGTTTGCCTTACTTGACACAGACCCCCCTAAAACAAAAAGGTTTTTGACTAATTTACATACGTGTTAGCAGATAAATGTTCCAGTATAATTTTTCCTTTTCACCAACTTTTTTTTGAGCAAAAAATGTAAGTGACTAGTTCATACCGGCTTAGAGGAAGAATACTGTAAAGAAGTTTTCATAACTTTTTTGACTTGCCGGACCATCCAAGCTTACATCTCAACGTGGAGAAGTAATCTGTTTGTGGCAAAATGACAATACGAAATTTTTTATGTGAGGGGGTGAGGCGGTAGACATCACCTGTCTTGAGTTTGCCGATAAAAATACCATCACTATGGACTTCTATCGGATCATGAAGACTCGTATATTGAATTTGAATTTCTTGTTCCGGCATAAGAACAATCGGCCGATTGGAGATTGTGTGCGGACAGATAGGAGTGAGAATAAACGCCTCTAAGTTCGGTGTGAGGATTGGACCACCGGCGCCAAGTGAATAAGCTGTCGATCCGCAAGGCGTTGCAAAAATGACCCCGTCTCCTGAAAAAGTGTTAAGATACGCACCATCGACATGAATTGCCAACTCAACAAGTGAGGGAATATTTGCGCGATGGAAGGTGAAATCATTGACTGAGGAGCACTCTTTGCCCTCTGAGTCTACTCCACGCATCATCAACCTCTCTTGAACAGAATATTTTCCCTGTAGAAGATTTGCAAGAGAGGGGTAAATGTCGGTGACAACTAAATCCGCCATAAATCCCAAGCTTCCCAAGTTTACTCCAAGAACGGGGATGTGATGGTCGGGGTAGTTGTGCATATAACGCAAGATCGTTCCGTCTCCACCAAGAGTAATGACAAAGTCGATCTCTGTCGGATCTATAGAGGAGAGGGGTTTTGAGGCCAACTCTTGGGTCTCTAACTCCTCAACGACAACTTCAACATCGTGATTGCGCAGATAGTCGCGGATTCCGATCGCAATATTTTTTGAGCCTTCAAGTTTGGAGTTTCGATAAAGAAAAATAGTTGTCACGATGCTAACCCTTGAGGAACTGCTTTAATCAGTTAGTATATAAAAAAAATTAAAAATGCGATGGATTTAATGAACTTTTTGAGCCTTCATTTTTGGGGTAAATGCGAATGTTTGAGTGATTTGGTCAGTAATTTTGTCAGGAGTAAGGCCAAGTGTGTCCAGAATGTCTTTATATCCGCCATGCTCGACAAAGGTTTCAGGAATTCCGATATTTAACACTTCAATATTGGAATACCCCTTTGACATTAGAAAGTGATTGACAATTGCGCCCATTCCGGAAACAACTGAGTGCTCTTCGATGGTCACAAGCCGCTTTTGTTTAGAGAGAAGTTCGCATAGAAGTTCTGAATCCAACGGTTTAATAAAAACGGGGTCGACAACAGTGGCATTAATCCCTTTTTCTTGCAGTTTTTTGCATACTTCTAAGGCTGTTTGACACATATGTCCGAGAGCGAGAATCAACAGGTCGTCGCCTCTCTCAAGGATTTCAGCCTCACCGGGAACGCGTTTTTTTAGCTCTCCTTCTAAGAGATCAGTGGGTTGATTCGGGTAGCGGATCGCCGTTGGATATCCCCAATCGAAAGAGGATTGCATCAGCTCTTTTAGGACTTTTCCGCAGCGCGGTTGGCAAATAATCATATTTGGCATTGCGTTAAGGAAGGAAATATCATAAATGCCGTGATGAGTGACTCCGTCTCCGGCAGAAAGACCTGCTCTGTCAATAGCAAAAACAACCGGGATTTCTTGGATGCATACATCGTGAAAAAGGTTGTCAAATGCGCGCTGCAAAAAGGTCCCGTAGATTGACACAACCACCCGTTTTGATCTGTCGCTTGCGATTCCTCCGGCGAAAGTCACGGCGTGTGATTCCGCAATACCGACATCAATGCAGCGTTCGGGAAATTTTTCCATCATTGAATCGAGCCTGGATCCGGAGGACATTGCCGGGGTCACAACTACAATACGTTCATCGTCTTCTGCCATCTTTAATAGATGATTTCCAAAAACTTTGGGAAATGTCGGTTTTGTCGAGGGCTGAGGAATAAAGGTCCCTGTATCCTTATAGAAAGGTTTTGCTCCATGGTAGGTGCATGGGTTTTCCATTGCCGTTGACATCCCATTCCCTTTGTTTGTCAGTACGTGAATGATGACCGGCCATTGGGAATCTTTAACACCTTCAAATGCATCGATCAATTTTTTGATGTCATGCCCATCGATCGGACCGATATAAGAGAGCCCAAAGTGGTCGAAAAACGCAGCCGGACTTACAAGATTTTTAAGGGAATCTGTGAGTTTGCGGCCTTGATTGGAAAGTAAACTGCCGAGGGTTGGGATCTTTGAAACGATCGCATCAATTTCTTGGTGGAGGCGATGGGTTGTCGGATTGCTGAGCAGTCGGCTTAAGATATGGGTGATTGCACCGACATTTTTAGAGATAGACATGCGGTTATCGTTAAGAACAACAATAAACTTTTTTAGGTCGCGTGAAACATTATTGAGCGCCTCATACGCCATTCCGCAGGTAAGTGTGGCATCTCCGATCACAGGAAGAATATATTCTTCCCCTTTTTCTAAATCTCTTGCGGCCGCTTGCCCCAGTGCAAGAGACATTGCTGTTCCGGCGTGGCCGGCATGAAAGTGGTCGTGTTCCGACTCTTTAGGATGAGAAAATCCGCACAAGCCGTCTGTTTGACGAATTTTATCAAATCGATCATCTCGGCCGGTCAGAAGTTTATGTGTATAAGTCTGATGGCTCACGTCCCAAATGAATTTGTCGGTCGGGGAGTTGAACACTTTATGAAGCGCAAGCGTCAGCTCAATCGCCCCTAAGTTTGACGCGAGGTGCCCGCCGTTTTTTGACATGACCTCGATGATGCGCTCGTGAATTTCTTTCGCAAGTGCATTCAGCTCCTCAATCGAGAAGTTTTTGATTTGATCAGGGGTGTGAATCTGGGATAAAAGTGATTTCATCGTTGCGAGTCGAGGTCAAATTCTTGAGTCATCGGACCTCCTTCCTCGTTTAGCTGTAAAGAACCATCGCGCTCCTTTACGAGAATTTCAATTTTCCTCTCAGCATCTGCAAGCCTTTTAGAACATGACCGAATCAGGCCGTCCGCCTCTTCATACAATTTCAAGGATTCATCTAATGTGATTTTCCCTGTATTGATTTTTTCTAAAATTTCCTCGAGACGCGCGAAGGATTTTTCAAATGTGGGCTCAGTTTTTGTCATTGGTCATAATCTCATCTACAGTAGCTGTGGCCTCTCCATCAAAGAAAAGAAGACGAAGCTGTTGATTTTTAGATAGTTTATTTACAGAAGTTATAACTGAATTATCTTTTTTCGAAAAGCTAAGACTGTATCCCTTCTTTAATAGATTTTTGGGGTCGATGGTTGTAAGTTGAGATTGGAGGTAGGTGAAGCTTTGCTTTTTTATCTGTAAGTAGTGACCTGTTGCTTGCGAAAGCTGCCGATTGATGCTTTGAAGCTTCAGTTTCATCGCTTGAATCGCTGCCGCTGGATTCAAAGACTCCAGCTGCTTTTTTTGACTCTGCAGGTGAAATTTTTTCTGTTCGAGAGAGGCATGAACGGAGGTGTCGATTCTGGATTTTAAATCATCGAGTTTTTGCATCCATGGCCCGAGAAGAGAGTAGGGGGAGGCGATAAGAGGGTGCAAATAGACGCCTTCAAGTTGATGACGCAGCTTTTGGATGGTATGAGTGAGTGCAGTTAATAGTCGCTTATCTGTTTGATTTAAAAAATCCAAGTGGGAGCTGAGTTCTCCGATGACAATTTCAGCGGCGGCAGATGGGGTGGGCGCGCGCAAATCTGCGACATATTCTGCGATGCAGTGGTCGGTTTCATGGCCAACCGCACAGATGATTGGGATTCGGCTTGAAAAGATCGCCTCGGCAACCCTTTCCTCATTAAACGCCCAAAGGTCTTCTATGCTCCCACCTCCACGTCCAATGATTAGCACATCTGCAACGCTCTTAGCATTCATCTGCTCAATCGCTTTTTGAATCTCTGCAGCCGCACCCTCTCCCTGAACTCTCACAGGGTAGATCACAACGTGCAAGCCGCGGAATCTTCGCGACAGTATATTTAATATATCTTGAATGGCAGCTCCGGTTGGACTTGTAATGATCCCAATTGTTTTTGGGAATTTTGGCAATGGCTTTTTATGCTCTGGAGAAAACCAGCCCTTTTGATGAATTTTTTTCTTCAACTCTTCTAACTTCAGCAGCAGCTGCCCAACACCTGCCATCTCCATCTCCTGGGCTACAATTTGATACCTGCCGCTTGGAGGATAAACATTGAGATGCCCCTTGATGACGACCTGATCCCCATCTTTTGGAACTTTTTTTAAGTTTTTTGCATAGCCGCGGAACATGACCGCGCTAATTTGCGCACTTTCATCCTTCAACGAAAAGTAGATGTGGCCCGAGCTATGGCGCTTGCAGTTACTGATCTCTCCCTGGAGGGAAATCATCGGAAATGCCGTTTCTAAATTTTTTTTAATCGCTTCGGTCAATTCCGAAACGGTGAGAATCGTTTCTTGAGTCATAGGATTCGTACTTTTTCGCATTTGCTTTTACCAAATGTAACACATCGCTTGAGTTTTAAAAAATCTTCAACTTTGTTAGTTTGAAAATCTTAAAACCGGAGTTATGTATGAGTGAGCGTCGTCGAATTGTTGCGGGAAACTGGAAAATGTATAAAACATTAGGAGAGTCTTGCGAGTTTATTGCAAAATTAGCCGAAGAGGTCAAAGAATGCCCTCACAGCATCTATTTGGCAGTTCCTTTTACAGCGTTGCAGGCTGCATCGGACTGTGCAAAGGGAAGTGCGATTGTAATAGGAGCACAAAATATGAACGACGCGACAGAAGGTGCCTTTACAGGAGAAGTTGCAGCTTTTATGATTAAAGACGTCGGCGCTCGATTTGTAATTCTCGGCCACTCTGAAAGGCGTCAACTGTATGGGGAAACAAGTGAGCTTGTCAGTCGGAAAGTGCAAGCGGCTCAAAAAAACGCAATTGAACCGATTGTTTGCGTAGGTGAGACCAAAGAGCAAAGAGATTCCGGTCAAACAGAGGAGGTTCTCAAACAGCAAATTGAAGAGAGTCTTGCAGGTGTAGAAGGAGACTTTGTTCTTGCTTATGAGCCAGTTTGGGCAATTGGCACAGGACATACGGCGACCCCTGAAGTTGCTCAAAAGGCGCACGCCTTTTGCCGCTCTGTATTAAAAGAGCTGCTGGGAGATGCGGTTGCAAATACAACCCCCATTCTTTATGGTGGCTCAGTTAACCCGGATAATACCGGCACATTGATCGAACAAGCCGACATTGACGGAGTATTAGTCGGGGGGAGTTCACTTTCTCTTGAAAAATTTGGCAAAATCGTGCATGCTTGCACTTTATAATTTTCGGTATAAACCTATGACAGCTATTTATCTTTTTGCATCTATCATATTTTTGATTCTTTGCTCCGTTCTTTGTTTTGTTGTGCTGATTCAGGAGAGTAAATCTTCCGGGCTCGGCGCCTCTTTTGGCGGAGATTCCGGAGAGTCCCTTTTTGGAACTTCAACAGCTGATGTGTTAAAGAAGTTTACAGGCTATCTTGCGATTGCTTTTCTTATCTGCAGCTTACTGCTCTCCTTTTGGACTGCTTCTTTAGGGCGCGGTAGAGTTCCAGCTCAGCTTCCGGAGATTGAGCAGAGCTAAGATTCGGTTTAAGATTCTTAAGAATATGAGTGCGTAGAAAAAACAAAGATTTCGCGATCTTTGTTTTTTTTATTTAGAAGCTTTATTTTTCTGTTGCTTCTTGAGTTCTCGCAGATCTTTATCAATTTCTTTGCGTTCCTTTTTATTTAGTCGATCGATATAAAGGACGCCGTTAATATGATCATTTTCGTGTAAAACGCACCTTGCCTCCAACCCTTCGAGTGTGATTTCAAACGGTTTTCCCTCAAGGTCTTGGGCAGAAACTGTGACAACTTTTGGACGCTCAACGTGGCCAAAGATTTTAGGGATCGAAAGACAGCCTTCTTGATCGATCTGCTTTTCATTACTCACGTTAAGAATTTTTGGGTTAATAAAAACTCTAAGTGTGCCATCGATCCACTCGCCGGACTCATCTTCTTTTGGGACACAGGTGATAAAGACTCTGCTTAAAATGCCCGCTTGAGGGGCTGCAAGGCCAATGCCATTATGTGTATTCATAATCTCGATCATATCCTCGACAAGCGCGCGCGTCTCATCTGTGATCTCTTTTATAGCTTTTGCATGTTTGCGAAGAGTGGGATTTCCGTAATATATTAGCGAGTGTTTCATGATTATATCGATTGATGAATTACCAAACTCCTGATCCATTATTCAGAGGTTCCTTAACTCACATTCTAACATGTAAAGTCACAGATGACCAGAATTTTATTTTCAATTGCTGTATAGTCTGAAGCAAACTGATTAAAGAAAATGTCTCTAGAATGTACTCTTTGCCAAGCAAAGTTTTCTCATCCATCGGTGATTGAGGGCGATGCCATCTTCTGCTGCTCCGGATGTAGAGCGGTTCACGGAATTCTATCTGCTAAAAAACAGCTGGAAGGATATCGTGATCATCCGCTGTTTCAACAAGCGGTCTCTTTTGGTCTTATTTCTAACCCGGAACTACTCAGTCAGATCAAAGAAAAGCAAATCTCATTGGAAGAAGGGGAGAAAAAGCGACTTGTCCTAACACTTGATGGACTCTGGTGCCCGTCATGCGCAGATGTCATTCGCCTCGTACTCGCTCAAACAAAAGGGGTGATCTCTTGCGTCGTCGACTACACGACAGATCTTTGTGTGATTGAGTTTTATCCCAAATTTGTCTTGAAAGATAAAATCTTGCAACTCATTCACGCGCTCGGGTACTCAGCAGCGCCGTTAGAGTCTCTTGAGAAAAAACGCATCTCACGCAGCCTCTTTTGGCGCCTGTTAATTTCTTCTTTTTTTTCTATCAATCTCATGATGCTCTCCTACACCTTGTATGCAAGTGAACTTGTGGGAGAGACCCATCCTTATCATACAGCTCTTACATGGGTCATGGCAGCTCTTTCGATCCCGGTTGTCGTTGTTGGCGGTATTCCACTTGCTAGGCGCGCCTGGAACGCTGTTAAGGTTGGTCTTTTAGGTATGGAGGCGCTTGTGACAATCGGTGTGACAAGCGCTCTTGTGGTTTCATGCATGCATTTGTTCACAGGTGCTGGGGGCGTGTACTTTGATTCAATGAGCATGGTGATCACTCTTGTGCTTGTTGGGCGTGTGCTCGAAACAAAAGCAAAATTTTCCGCAAAGGACTCCCTTTTACAACTCACGCACTCTCTGCCCAAGCGTGCGAGAAGAAAAAATCCGGATGGAACCGCCCGGTTTGTCCCGATTAAAGAGGTAAGGATAGGTGATACATTGCTTGTCAATAGCGGGGAGAAGATCGTTCTTGATGGCAAGGTGGTGGCAGGCACCGGAATGTGCAATGAGTCTCTTGTCACAGGTGAGGCGATCCCAGTCTCTAAAAAGTCTACGGACCTTGTGACAAGCGGCTCTTTTTTAAATCAAGGGAGACTGGAGTACCGTGTCACTCACGACGCGGATCGATCAATGCTCTATCAACTCGTTGACACTGTCTCAAAAGATCTAAAAAACTCATCATCAAACGAAAGTCCGCTTGATACTATTCTCTTCTGGTTTGTTCCAACTGTCTGCTTAATTGCGCTTGTAACAGCGATTTTTGGCTCTTTCTTGAGTGCCATCACCGTTCTTTTAATCTCCTGTCCATGTGCGATTGGCATCGCAGCGCCGCTTGCAGAGTCCCGCTTGCTATTTGCCTTGATTGAGACAGGAGCTGTTGTTCGCAACCGCTTTATTTTGTCTAAGCTTGGAGAGGCAACAGTCAATGTCTTTGATAAAACAGGGACCGTTACAGAGGGACAGTTTGAAGTGCTCAGCGGAATTGACTCTATGTCGGCGTGCGTGCGCTCTTTACTCAAAAGCATCGCCAATTGCTCATCACACCCCATTTCAAGGTGCATTGCAGGCAATATTCAAGAGCCTCTTGTTTCAATCACCCACTTTTCAGAGCATCCCGGGCTTGGGATAGAAGCAATTTACGATGCAAAACAGATTCGACTTGGCTCATCCCGTTTTGTTGGCGCTAAAAAAGATGGACTCTATTTCGCAATCAATCAAACGCTCTATCCACTTGAGCTTGGTGATCGACTGCGACCGGGCGTAAAAGAAGTCTTAAGCCAACTGAGAGGTCGATCGATTTTGCTATCGGGCGATCAAGAAAAAACCGTTCGAGAGGTAGCAAACGCGTGCGGATTTATCGAGTGGCGCTCGGAGGTGCAACCGCTGCAAAAAAGAGAGTTCATTCAAAAGTTGCAAAAAGAAGGAGAGATCGTTGCAATGATCGGTGATGGCTTTAATGACGCGCCGGCGCTTGCCGCGTCCGATATTGGAATCACACTTGCCTCGTCTACCGACTTTTCCATCCACGTGTCAGATCTTTGCCTGACAAATAATCGACTGGATGTTTTACCCAAAATTCAGGCGCTTGGGCAATTGGGGAAAAAAATTGTGAAACAAAATCTTTTTTGGGCTTTTTTCTATAATATTATTGGAGTAGGAATTGCCGCTTTCGGGTATTTGACCCCGCTCTTTGCAGCTATTGCCATGGTGCTAAGTAGTTTAATGACTGTGATTAACGCCAGAAGGATTTGAGTCGCTATTCATCCCACTTTAATATGACCTTGCCGGAGCCTGAAAACATCGCATCAAAGCCAAGCTCAAAGTCTGTGTAGTCAAAGTAATGGGTAATAATCGGTTTAAGGTCGAGTCCACCTTCTAAAAGAGCAATCATTTGCTGCCAAGTAGAGAAGATTTCTCGTCCAAATATCCCTTTAA
>SLOH01000028.1 GCA_007132595.1 Waddliaceae bacterium
CAAAAAAAATCACGATCGCTTTGTTGAAGCGGGTGGCGGAGTATCTGAAGAAATTCGCTTTCCGGAAACAGGTGTCATTCTCGATGGACTTTTTGGTACGGGCTTTCATGGAACGCTTAGTGACCCATATGCATCCTTAGTAGAGAGAGCAAACCTTACCGGACTGCCAATTGTCGCAATCGATATCCCCTCCGGGCTTAATGGAGAGACGGGAGAGGTTGATGGGGCAGTGATCAAGGCAGCTCTTACCGTTTATCTTGGTTTGCCTAAAAGGGGGTTTTTCTTTAATAGCGGATGGGACTGTGTGGGAAAGCTCGCCCACGCCGATTTTGGTCTTCCCGAGGAGTACATTGAAGAGGCAAAAAGCAATCTACTGATAAAAGAGCCAAAAGCCATTATTGCCCTGCTTCCGAAGATGAAGGCAAGCCGGCATAAATATCAAGCCGGCGTGGTTGCCGCGTTGGCAGGGTCTCCCGGGATGCCGGGAGCAGCACTTCTTGTCGGAAGCGCCGCACTTCGCTCAGGAGCCGGCTTGGTTCGTCTGCTTCACCCATACGGCATGGAGGCGGAGCTTTCATCGAGCCTCTATGAACTGATCAAAGTCGGATACGATTTTACTGATCCAGGTGCGATTCTTAAAGTGCTAAACAGCGCAAATAGCGTCTGTATAGGCCCTGGAATTGGAAGAACAGATGAAATGCGAAAATTGCTGAAAACTCTACTTGCCGGTGTTGAAAAACCTTGTGTGATTGATGCCGATGGTCTCACCTTGATTGCCGAAGAGGGGTACTCCTTTCCCAAAGAGACAATCATCACGCCGCACAAAGGAGAAATGAAACGACTCTTGGGAGGCGATGAGGTCACGATTGAAAAGTGTCGAGAGTATGTGGATTTGCATCAAGTGGTACTTGTCTTAAAAGGCGGTCCGACGTTTTTGCTCTTTCCAAATGACTCCCATGTGTATGTGAATCCTTACGGCGATCCCGGAATGGCAACAGCCGGGACCGGCGATGTACTCACCGGGATGATCTCTGCGTTTTTAGCAGACGGGCTTTCTTTGCGAGAAGCTGCCTTTTTAGGCGTTTATCTTCATAGCCTTGCCGGAGTTGAGGCTGCTAAACAAAAAACATCCACTTGCATGATCGCCTCAGATCTTATTGAAGAACTTCCTTCAGTCTTCCAATCCCAAGTTGCTCTTCAACCTCAGATAGAGCAGAAAGATCTCCACCATCCTTAGAAGAGAGCGGGGGTTTGAGGTAGTCAGAGGAGATGATTCCCTTTGTGTAGAGGATGCGCTTGGCTGCAACGGGGTTGCACTGGTTGGCTAAACGCGCCGCTTTTTTCCAGACCTCTTGGGTCGACCTTTCTTTGACATAGGCATTGACCTCTTGGGGCCATATATTTCCCATGACAGAGACAAGCCCGTGCGCTCGGTCCGGTATGCAGTCGTCATTGCCGCTAAATAGTCGAAGGTTTGGCGCTTCATTACAAAACATCTCAAACGTCTCAATCGATCCGCTCGCCTCTTTAATTGCCCAAAAATTCGGGTGGTCCTTGAGCTCGCAGATGACATCTAAGTGCAGATCGCACCCTGCGCGATGCGGCACATTGTAGAGCATGCACGGCTTTTGACTTGCATTGAGAAGTTCTTTAAACCACGCAAGCTGGCCATGTTTTCCCGGGCGCGCATAGATCGGCGTCACCAACATAAACCCGTCTATCGGAAGCTCCTCACACTCCTCCATCCACGCAAGGACATCTTGAAGTCGAAACCCATCGACGCCGACAAGAATGGGTATACTAAGGTCAAGGGCGCAGGCGTGGTTTAAGACTGCTCTTCTTGTCGCTTTGTCAAGCGCAAGCCCCTCTCCTGTGCTTCCGAGGAGAACAACCCCGTTTTGCGCCTCCTCTTGCCGCTTAAGCAGAAGTTCGAGAGACGACAAATCCACAACACCTTTTTCAGTAAAGGGGGTAATTAAAGCGGTCCAAGTGGCCCATTGATTTAACTGTGGCATAGTAACTCCTCAAATGTGTGTAAACCAGGTTTAGAAAAACGGCTACTGTGCAAAGCATCCGCTGCAAGAAGGGCTCCTTCGGCAAAAAGACCGCGGGTTTTGGCCTCATGTTCAATTGTCAGCGACTCAAAAGGAGAGTCAATTGTGAGCCTGTGAACGCCGACGACATCGCCTTTTCTCTCAGAGGTAATGACCGGTTGTTTTCCGGTCGCCTCTTCTACCCATTTTCCCCAGGAAAGAGCGGTTCCGCTCGGCGCGTCTTGTTTTTGCGTGTGGTGGACTTCGTGAATCGTACATGCCGCCCCTTTGCCAAGTGTATCTATCCATTTTTTTACCATTTGCATTCCGAGGCTAAAATTGCTTGCATATATCCAAGGGACATTAGGGGAGCGGAAGTTTTTCGGCCATGTGAAACCGGTGCTTCCGATCACAACCGGCCGACGGGAGTTGATTAAAGGTTCAAATAATGCGTCCATTGCCGGTCCCGGAACAAAGACAATGATCACATCAAAATTTTCAAGACCGCTTAACGCAGTTTTGCTATTAAACGCTGTTACCTCGTGCTTGTTTTTTCCAAGCTTGACGACCTCACCGCCCGTTTTTCCCGTTCCAATGACCGCAAGTTTCATAGTACCTCAAGCGCTGCTTTCAAGTTTAACAAGGTCGCCCCTGCAGCCCCTCTCACAAGGTTGTGCCCCATCGCAGTTAAGCCGACAACCGTTTGATCTTCTCCTTGCTTGATCCTTCCGATATGTACCTGTTGATCATAAGGGGTAATATGTCGCCCCGGTTGCGGATCTGTCGAAGAGCGGTATAGCCGATACGGCTCTTTTTTATAAAGTCGACCGATCTCTTCAATGGCAATGCGATTTTCAAATCTCACATGGAGCGTTGCTGTGTGGCCGTGAGCGATTGGAACCCGATACGCATGTGCTGTAAGGTGAAAGGGCGCCTTTGCTTGAGCGGTTCCTAAAATTTTTTTTGTTTCAGCTTCAATTTTCTCCTCTTCTCCGGGAATAAAGGGCAAAATATTTCCCACCATATCAAGCGAACTTAACCCCGGATACCCAGCCCCGCTCATCGCCTGCATGGTGACAGCGCTGATGTGGACAATTTTTCCCATACTCAACAATGGGTGAAGCGCAAGCGCAATAATTGTAGTTGCGCAGTTGGGGTTTGTGACAATTTTCCCTTTGGTCTCTTGCTTTTTGATCAAACTTAAATGCTCGCGGTTCACCTCCGGAATTAAAAGGGGGACATTTGACTCCATCCGATAAGCCGATGCGTTGCTGAAAAGGTGTTGTCCTCTTTGAGCGAGC
>SLOH01000178.1 GCA_007132595.1 Waddliaceae bacterium
TAAATACAACTCTTTCCATGTCGCTGGCTGCTGGCTAACTCTGGCTAGATATAGTTCGATTGGAGCTGCTGTGCCGCACTTGGGTACCTTTTTTTTATGAAGAAGGACTTGGCAGTAGACCCGATTCTTAGCCCGCGTCATGGCGACATATAGCTGCCGCATTTTTTCTGCATCAATTTCTTCGCAGTGGTTTACATATGCCGCATCATCTTCGCTTGCAACTGGAATGAGAAGATTTTGCTTCGGGACAAAAAGCTTTGGCTGAGAGGGGCGTTTCAGTAGTCCCGGGGTAAACACAATGTCATACTGAAGACCCTTACTTGAGTGAATGGTCAAAATATTTACCGCGTCTTGATTGGGGTCACACTCTTCTTCGGGTTTTTCTACACTCAAACTGTATAGATACAAAATCAGTCGTTCAGGCGTCGTTGTCTGCTCAAGGAGCTTATCGAGCAGCTGCAGTAATTGGTGATAGTGATCTTTGCCATCTGTTTGAGACAAGATGTGAACGGAAAAAGAGACTCCCTCTATCCACTCGGCGTGTAAAAGCGCGCGGGATAGGTGAGAAAATCCACTCGTCTTCCAGATGGTATAGAGCTCTGAAACAAGCTGCATCGAGTGGAGATCCGATTCAACGAGGGTATCAAGCGGTCGATTGATGAGTGGCGATGCTAGAGCAATTTTTAAACGGCTTTCATCTTTTGGGTGCAAAATCGCCTCGAGAATTGCGCAAAGAGAGTGGTAAGCTGCCGTTTCGGTTAGACGGCTTCCGCGTTGCGGCTTACATGGAATCGCACACGCCAGGAGCGCTCTCTTCACACGCTCTCCTTGGTAGCGATCCGAGACAAGAACTGCCATCTCTTTAAAAGAAACCCCTTCAGTATGCAGCTCTATAATCTCCCGACACATAAACGGAAAGAAAGCTCGGCTTTCAGACTCTTCAAGGGGGTAGCCTTTATTTGCTTGATAAAATGAAAAGTGCACAGCGGAAAACGGCATCTCCTCTTTTCCTTCCGAGACTTTTGCCAAGGGGTAGGTCACGCCATTTTGTTCTTTTGGAAGAGAAAAGAGCCCGGGACAATTTTCAGTTGAAAAAAGAGTATTCAGTGCACGCACAAGAGCGCCTCGCGAGCGAAAGTTAGTGTCAAGCCCGGCTCTCTCATGAGGTTGAAAATGGGTCGCTGCAGAAAGGTATGTGTAAATATCCGCTTGTCGAAAGGCGTATATGGATTGTTTGGGATCTCCCACAAGATAAAAATATCCCGAAAAGCCGCTTTCTTTTGTAAAAAGCTTCTGAAAAATCCCCCACTGCACGGGATCTGTGTCTTGAAACTCATCGACCAAAGCCGCAAAGTAACTCTCTTGTATAGATTTTTTAAAAACCTCTGAGTTAACAGCCGCATCCATTTGACGCAAAAGGTCATCGTAGCCGTATTTTTCTTGCGCATGCATCCGCTTTCTTAAAAGTTTTTGACACGTTGCGGCCATCCGCGCAAAAATCAGATTTGGAGATAAAAGAGGCTCTAAGAGCTCTTTCAACTTCTCTCTTAACGGATGCTCGGGGGGCTTGCCTTTTTTTGAAATGTTTTTAGGATCAAATGCAGAGACCCAAATTAATTGATCTTCAAGTAAAGCATTATACTCAGCTTCGCCCCATTGATCTTGATCAAAAAGCGCCGCAAAACGCAACACTTTCTCATAGATCTCCGGGACCACTTGCTTCTGTATATTGAGAACTTTATTAAAATGAGGCTTAAGCCTCTCAAAGTCTTGTAAAATCGATTCTTTTGAGAGGTTTAAACGGCTCTTTAAGTCCGCCATGGCGCAAGAAAATGCCTCAAGTTTCTCTTGAAGATCCATCTCCATGTGCAGCTCGGCCCCACTGTCGATCAACCCCTCGAGCGCACGTGTTAAAACATCAAGCGAATTTTGATGCTTTTCAATAACGATTTTTAATTCTGTTTGAGTGAAGTGCTTGGGTCCAATTTCCGTTCTAAAAAAGTCATAAATAATCTGCTTTTTCTCATCTACATTGAATAACGCCTCTTCCTCTGTCTGCGAAAGTGCGATATCGGCCTCTAAAATCCTCTGTGCGAGCATCCGCGAGCAAAACGAGTGGATCGTAAAGATCTGCGCGTCATCAAACCGGTACAATGCTTTTTTAATGATCTCCTCAGCATCTGTTTGGCCGACCAGAAAGTCCGGCATTGCAGGATCATTTTCCTTGATCATTTTCAGATATTTTTGAAGATTTTCTTTAATTCGGCCTTTCAAATCTGAGACAGCCGCTCTTGTAAAGGTGACGACCAGTATCTTTTCCACTGCCGCCTCCTTTTTTTCAAGAAGAAGCCGAACAAAAACGTTTTCAATTGAAAACGTTTTTCCGCTGCCTGCAGACGCCTCCAGCAGCCAGTTTTGCGCAATCGGTTGCGAGGCTTTTAACACATCAAAAGACTTCATGAGGCACCTCTTGAGGGTTTTAATGTATTTAGTATCTTGGAAAAAATCTTTTCTGCATGTGGTTTCCAGTTTTCAATCATTTCTTGAGCGAAATTTCCCTCTCGATTTTGTAATAGTAAAAGCGCGTAGTCGTTATAAAATGGAGTGAACCCATTCACTTGACTCAGGAGTTTTTTTGCGAAACGTTCCGGGGAATCAAAAAGAATCGATGGGACCCACTCCGGAATCAACGGAGAGGGATTTTCCAAGCTTAAAAAATAAAAATCGAGATATGTGGCAAGCTCATCGCTTGAATCTGCAAAAGAGATCTCTTCAGCCTTCAGACTTTTTAGAAAAACAAGCGCGGGATCAATGGGCAGTGCATATTTTTTCACCAATTGATCCAGCACAAGAATTTGAGGCCAAAGGCGAATATACTCGCTTTTACTATTTTTAAAAGGGATCACAATCCCTCTAGAGCAAAGATTGCCGATTTTTCCGACTAATTTCATATTTTGCAATGTAAGCGGAGGAAGAAACCAGTTTCCTGAAGAGTCAACAGATGCGCTTTGATGCCTCTCCGATAGAGTAATTTCAAATAGCTGTGGATCAATTTCCATTTGCTTCATGCAGTCGTGTGCATTTTGCGACTCTGTTTTAAGTTGCGCAATACTGACAGGCTTAAATCCGCCGACAGGGAGAACCTCTTGACTCTGCCACTGCTCAAGTTTTTCTGAAAAGTTTGTCCCAAGCGCCTCATTTCTTAAAATTGCCCGATTCAGCCCATCTAAGAGAAGCGTCTCTTCCACTTCAACCGGATTTAACTTCGACCTTTCAAGGTATACCCCCGCTTTTTCTTGAAAAAAAGTTTTTAA
>SLOH01000128.1 GCA_007132595.1 Waddliaceae bacterium
CGATGAGACGACGCTGCCGACAGACTTTTACTTTCCGAATGGCGAGAAAAAAAACAACTTGCCGACAGTGCTTTTAAGAAGCCCCTCTGGAAGAAGTACCAAAAATCTTGCCCCGTTTTTGAATTTGACCAAGGCCGGTTACTTGGTGGTTGTGCAAAGTACGCGCAATGTTGAGGACCCCAAAGGACGGACATTTCCCTTTTTAACCGATGGTTGGGGAGAGCAGCAAGATGGGTATGACACGTTGGAATGGCTGGAAAATAGCGGATACACAAACGGGAAGGTCGGCACGGCCGGTGTTTCTGCAATGGGAATTACGCAGCTTCTTCTTGCCCCAACGGCCCATCCATCTCTTGCCTTTCAACATATCGGCTTTGCTCCTGCCAGTTTGTATCACCACGCGATTTTTCGCTCAGGTCAAGTGTATAAGAATCAAGTCGAAGGGTGGCTTGGGTTTTATGCTCCTGATCCCGGCGTTCATAGTTTTGTTGTCAACCAGCCGTTTTTTAATGAATTTTGGAAGCAGTTTGACACAACAACTGTCGCAGATCGCGTGCAAACCCCGGCTTTGTTTGTCGCCGGGTGGTACGATACCTTTTTAAATGGAACTGTCAACGCGTTTGCCTCTCGTCAAGATGACGGTGGAAAAGGAGCCAAAGGCAATCAAAAACTTGTGATTGGACCTTGGACGCACTTTTGGCCCATGTCCATGCATTTCGGAGACTTTGAAATTCCAGCTATGGGCAACCAGCCGCCTGTTGATATCTCGCCAAAGCCTTGGTTTGACTTCTATTTAAAAGGGATAGAAAACCACATAGATCAAGCGCCGGCCGTCACATATTTTGTGATGGGACCTTTTGACGGCACCCCTTCAAAGGGAAATGTTTGGAAAACATCGGATGTATGGCCTGTTAAATCCAAGTCGACCCAGATGTATTTAACGCAAGATCATGCGCTGACTTTACAGCCCCCAACAGAAGGATCAGTGACGTTTACGTATGATCCGAATGATCCTGCTCCGACACTTGGTGGAAGAAATCTCTTTTTGGAATCGGGGCCTAAAGATCAGCGGCCGATTGAAATGCGAGAAGATGTTCTCGTGTTTACCTCTGAGCCAATGCAACAGGATGTCGAAGTCACAGGACAAGTGCTTTTAAACCTAATCGCCTCCTCGGATCAAGACGATACTGATATCGCCGTGCGTTTAACAGATGTGTATCCCGATGGAAGAAGCGTCCTAGTAGCCGATGGTATCTATCGCATCGGCCATGATTTTTGCCTTGGAAAAGTCATCAATACTCTCGGATGCGAAATTACCATCGACCTTGGACCTACAAGCATGGTCTTTGCCAAAGGGCATAAGATCAGACTTTCGGTGACCGGGTCTAACTACCCTCGATTTGAAAAGAATTTAAATATCGGAATCATCGGGGGAGATTGCGGGGGACTGAGTCAAGCGTGCACAACCATCCACATGGGAAGCGGCTCTTCACTCGTACTTCCAATCGTCGAGTAGGTTTAGGAACCTCTGATCAACTTGAGCTTATTAAATTTTGTGCCTTTTTCCTAAAATCCGAGAAAAACGCACTTACTTAACTATCAGGTAGTTAAGTTCGATTGTTTTTTCGAATTTTAGAAAAAATTCATGCAAAATTTAATTAACCTGAGTTAATCAGAGGTTCCTTTAGATCGTCAGCTTTGCCTTTGCAAGCACTTTATGGATATATTCTGATCGTTTGTGCAGCAACAGCTCGCTTTCGATATCTGCGTCTCCGTATTGATGGAGAAGGTGCGACCTTCTGCAGTTGAAAAATAGAAGGTTGATTTCTTTAGAGGTCACGCCGGTTAACCAATTAAGAGCCGCCCCTAACTTAAGTAAAGCAAGCGCATTGAGTGCCTCTGCCGCTTCAATTTTATACGAATGCATTAAAATCCCAAAAGCTCTACTCACGCGGTCCATCACCTCCGGATCCCCGTCTTTTTCCAGGTGAGAGCGCAGCGTTTTTTCTTCGACATGAAGCTTTGTTGCAAAAAGGCGAAGGGAAGAGATGATATTTTCTTCAGTCACCCCGATGGTGTGATGGTTGTAAATGTGTAAGATATCCCCGATGATTTCATTTGGATTTCCTTGCAGTCCGGAGATGGCAATTTTGTCATTTCCCAGTTTTTCCAATGTCTCATCAATTCTTCCCGTATGAATTAGCGCAGACGGCTGGATAAACAAAGAGAGGATAAAGGCTGTTCCGCATTGTCCGGGATCGGAGGTTAAAAAACCAAAATGAGGAGAGAAGGAAAAGTTCACTTTTTTCCCTAAATTCATTTCGATCTTTACCATCTTGTTCCAAGAGCTCTCAAGATTTGCCGAGCAGTCGATCAGTTCAAATTGGATATGGTTGTCCACATTGATTGTGGCTAAAAATTGTCCCGATGAATCTAAAATAAACGCCTCGCCCGAATGCGCTTGCTGAAAGCCCTGTTGGCTTAAGAAATGCTCGAAGAGGTACTCCTTCTCTCTTGGAATTAGCTCATCAGATGTGAGAAGAACGGGTTTTTTGATCAGCTTTTCCTTTAACAGCTCTTGGCTGACCAAGGAGATGATTTGCTCTCGTTTGTTTGGGCTCAGCTTGCTTGGGAAGTGAAATTTATCGATATTTCGGCTCAGGCACAGTGTGGAGGCAAGCCAAATATTGTTTTCATTATTTGCCCAAGGCTTGTCTTGAAAAAGAACCGGATGAAGCTTATTTTTGTTTACCACTTTCCGTATCCTTTGTTAACTCATTAATCTGGTCTCGGAGCATCGCAGCTTGTTCGTAGTCCTCTCTTTTTAGCGTGTCGTCTAAAGCCTCGTTCAATGCAAGAATGCGCAAAGAGGGGCTCATTTCATGGACTTTCCCGGGGGATCTTCCGATATGAAGAGGAGTGGTTTTACTTGTGGTTTTTTTCGGTAGTTTTCCGCTTAGGGTGAGTTGATGAGTTAAAATATCGGAAAATACCTCATAGCAGACGTTGCATCCCAAAGGAGAGCCCATTTTAACGGATTCAAGCGCAGTTCCGCACTCGCCGCACTCAAGGCCCGTCTTTGTCTCTGTAAACTCTGCAATTTCATCAGGGCCGCCTGTTCCAAATAGCTTCATTTGCAATTGCGGACACTGGTCGCACATGCCAATATGCGTCATTTTTCCATCAACAATCTCAGAGTAGTGCACAGAGACTGGCCGCCTGCATTCACTGCATTCGACGGGTCGCTCGAGTTTCTCCGGAAAATGTTCGTCTTTGTGTTCTTCTGCCATATTTTGGATCATA
>SLOH01000163.1 GCA_007132595.1 Waddliaceae bacterium
TGACTCGACATTGCCTCTCCTCTTTTCACCTACAAAGGGCACAAGACCCCTTGCGCTATTGATTTGAACTCAGGAATTTCAGAAAAAATTGATCCAAAATTCAACTAACGCCATGATTATTCAGAGATTCCTCAATATTTGCATCTTTTTCTTTGCCCTTTAAGATTTATCAACTAATCTACCGTTAAAATTTTTCATGTAAAAAATGGGGATCTTTCATGTCGACACCAACCAACGGATATCAAAGCACGTCCATCTTTCTAAATACAGAAAATAGATACGAACAAGATCTTTGTACCATTTGCTATCAAGAATTTACACCTGAATCCCGCATGACTGTTGCTAAATGCAATCATCTCTTTCATGAACAATGCTTAGGTCAATGGCAAAGCAGCAATTCTCCAGGGCGCGATCAGTGCCCCATTTGTTCTGAGGTCATTGTGGGACTAAAGAGTTATCCTCCTTTAAATTGGATCACCTTTGATATCTGTCATCTTTGCACAGCAATATTTAGTCGAATTCCACATCTTTCAATGAGCGCTATTCACGCGTATAACGGATAAGTAAGAAAAATCAAGCGATACCCCTCCGCTAAAATGTGAACTCGCCATTATGATTAAACCTGGCCCCTAACAACAATCACTTTCAATCTCAATCATTTCTTTTTTCTTTCATATTTAAGGATAATTAAATAATCTGCTTTTTAAATTTTCATTAAAAAAGGAGATTTTCCATGAGCGCAAGACTTTGTAATAACGACATTCCCTTCCAAGAAGCAAAAAATAGATACGATCAAATAGACTGCACGATTTGCCTTGAAGATTTTACTCCTCGATGCAAAGTAGCTATTGCCAAGTGCAAGCATATCTTTCATGAGCAGTGCTTGAGCGACTGGAAAAATTGCAATTCGGCAAATCACAACCGATGCCCAATTTGCTCTAAAGTTATCTTTCCTCAGGATAAGAGACAACGCTCAAATTCTTTCTGGTATAGGATTTCAGCTTTCTGCTTAGTAATTCTTTACTCTGGTTTACTTACCTCCGAGATTTACTATGAAGATCAACATGCATACAGACAAATCTTCACATAGGAACCTTGGAAAATCTTTTAGGTTATTAAATTATTCAGAGGCTCATTAAAAAAATTATCTAAGACAGGAGGTTTTCAATGTCCGCACCCATGAACAACTATCAAACTATCGCAACTATTCAGCATGTAGAGAATAGATTCCATCAATCCTCCTGCGTGATTTGCCATGATGATTTCACGACTGATCTTGAAGTCACGCGAGCAAAATGCAGTCATATCTTTCATAAACAATGCTTAGAACAGTGGCAAAACAGTGATTTTCCAAAATGTAACCAATGCCCACTCTGTTGTGAAGTCATTTTGCTGAATAATAATAGCAGCCAACCAAATGCAACATACAAGCATATCTTTAACACTACGATACTTATTTTTCACATGGGGTTTTCATTTTTCATCATCTATAATACGACTCAGGAGCTATATCAATAGCTACGTGCTAAGCAGCCTACGAATCAAATTTTACGTCGCAACTATTTTTCTATAACGATAAAGGGTGTTCGACTAAACTAAACTTTAAATTCCCATTCAAATAATGAGACCTTAAATGTGTACGCCGATCAATGAGCATCAAGCCTTCGGGGCCTACAAGGAGATAGAAAATACGCTCAATCACACCACTTGCGTGATTTGCCTTGAGAATTTCATCCCTGAAGATGAGGTCACGGCTACCAAATGCCATCACATTTTTCATAAGCAGTGCTTAGGTCAATGGCAATGTAGTCATTCACCAAAACATGCGCATTGCCCTCTTTGCTTACAAGTCATCATCACGATAGATGAGGAGAGTGATTCAGTATCAATGTGGAATGAAGTGTTTTATATTTGCGGCTCTATCTTTATCTACGGAATATTCGTTTCAATATACCAAGCGACTAAGGAACATTAGGAACTTCAAAAAACTTAAGGTTAATCGAATTTAGCACCGTTCCCCCCCTCCATTGAGTGAACTGCTTTTTTAAGGTTTTCTTATTCGAAAAAACTCTGCTTGCATATATACGCATATACGTATATAAGTATACCAAGACAAATCAACAGAAAGGAGCAAACCCATGGATTACTATCAACCACCGCAAACCGAATATGTCCAGTATGTAGCAGTAAACACCACCAAGAACCGAGAGGACTTCAAAAGAGAAGTGCGCGCGGCTTATGGCGGCGTTGCTGAAGCTGACACGCAAAATCAAAGCTGCGGAAACTCAAGAAGCTGTTGCGGTGTTTCACCTAAACCCGATAGCAAGTATTCACAAGAACTCGGCTACTCGCAAGAAGATCTAAACAGTGTTCCGGAAGGATCCAATATGGGTCTTGGGTGTGGGAATCCACAAGCGATTGCCTCGCTTAATCCGGGAGAAGTTGTGTTAGATTTGGGAGCAGGCGGTGGATTTGATGCCTTTTTGGCTGCGCGACAAGTCGGCCCAAAAGGAAAAGTCTACGGAGTAGATATGACGCCGGAAATGCTAAGTAAAGCAAGGGAAAACGCCTCGAAGAATGGTTACAAAAACGTTCAGTTCCTGTTAGGTGAGATCGAGCACTTACCACTTCCGAACAACACGGTAGACACTATTATTTCAAACTGCGTGATCAACCTGTCGACAGATAAGCAAAGCGTGTTTCATGAGTCTTTTCGGGTATTAAAAGAAGGGGGCAGAATAGCGATTTCCGATATGGTTGCAAGCAAGCCGCTACCACCGGAAATGATTAATAACAAGGACCTTTACTGCAACTGCATTTCTGGTGCAATCACAATCAGCGAGCTTAAAAGTATTTTGGCAACAGCCGGATTTACGGATATTGTGATTGAACCGCAAGAGAATAGCCGCATGTTTATAAAGGATTGGGTTCCCGGTTCCGATGCAGAAAATTACGTCGTTTCAGCAAAAATTATGGCTGTTAAACCAAGGGCAAAGTAATGATTACTCCGAATGAATTATTCTCTTTGTTATCTGATGAAACAAGGTTACGCTGTCTATTTTTACTTCAAAACGCGCAAGAGCTTTGCGTTTGTGAAATAGGTGAGATTATTGAGAGCATACAGCCAAAGATTTCTCGCCATCTGGCTCTGATGCGTAGCTCCGGGGTTGTTGTAGATGAGCGGAGAGGTCAGTGGGTTTATTACAGTCTCAATCCATCTTTACCGGATTGGAGTAAACGTATCATCGAGTCTACATCAGAAAGCCTCATGATACAACA
>SLOH01000047.1 GCA_007132595.1 Waddliaceae bacterium
CTCAGTGCCAATTTTAGTAATCACGGGTAAAGAGTCACCGAAATTGTAACGATCGCAGAGAGTAAGCCCTCTATTGCCACCAAGATACTCCAAGGGATTTTCAGTCTCTTTATCGTACAAACGGTTGGATCGACTTTTCGGGTGATATTTGATTTCAACTGAGTCCCTAATTTGGTGCCAATGGACAGGCTGACCCTCTCTTAAAATGTGTGGGATTCCCTCAATGTAAACGATAGGATCGCCCCATGTGGCCATGGCGCTTGCGATGTTAGATTTGATGAGAAAACTGCAAAATTCAAAGTGTTTGACAAAGACTTCTTTAGAGTAGCCGTATTTAATCCATCTGGAGAAATATTTCTGATTAATCTCTGTTTCAAATTCATCAACTGCAATCTCTTGTTCCGGCCATAGTTCGAGTCGTTTTTTTACTATATGATTATCTAGACGAGACAGCAACTCACTGTTGTGTCCTTTCCTTTTGTAACGAGCCCTTGTCATCTCGGCAAGTTGAAAAATTTCAACCCGTTTTTCCACAGGAGTCTCTTGAGAGAGGTTATTTAAACGAGCTCTTGCAAACTCAATCTTTTCGATAATCCGTGCTTGTTTTGACTTGCAACTAAAAATAGGTGGGTTCCTTTTTTTAGAGGCGATCTCTTGTCGTGGATGATTTCTGTTACTTACTGTGTAGTCAAAATTGGTCAAGGACATAATTATGCTAAAATTAAAATTTTATTTAGTTAATTATAGCACTTAATTATTAATGAATTGTAAAGGTGTCCTTATTATTAGGAATAGACCAGGAAAAAGGTGACCCCCTAGAAATAGTGAGATTACGGAAGGCCTGAAAAACTCTGGCTATTTGAATTCAGCGATGACGGACTTATTTATGATCTAAGGTTATCACTTCAACTTTGTTTTCTAAAGCGTCAACTTCCTGGGTTTCATCAACTGTGAGCACTTTGAGATTCTCAAGATCTGCAAGCGGAGAAAGGTCGTCAATTCCCGTATGGGATATATCAAGCTCGACAAGCTCTTTTAGTTCTTTTAGAGGGGCTGCGTTTTTGAGCCCTGAGATGTTGCTTAATTTTAAAACTTGTAAATCTTTTATTTCTTTCAGTGCATTTAAAAGAGGTTTGTCTTCGTCAATATAGTCTGTTAAATGAAAGCATTTTGTGAGTTCAAGGTGCGTGAGCTCTTCTAGTGTTGTCAATGGCTGAATGGATTCCACGCCGCATCTGACCGCAACGAGCGATCTAAGGTGGGTATTTTTTGCTAAGACCTCGAAAGATGTGATACCCATTGAATTATAGATCTCTAAAGAGATAAGCTCTCTTAAAGAAGCTAGTGAAGAAATGCCTTTTAAGTTTAGCGCGTCTCTAATAACAACAGAATGGAGCTCGCCATGTCGGCTAAGATCCGGAAGTACTTCCATCATTCTACAACCTTCAAATACGAGATGCTCAACACGGTTGATCTTATTAATGACTAGCTGTATTTGGGCGCTACTCAGTCTATTTTCTTGAATTTGAGCGGACTTGCCATCATCTGAAACTTTTAGAAAATATCCGGCAAGTTTATCGGTGTGGTGATCTTGATTTATGATAGCAGAACAGGTATCGCTATCAAGATAAGCCTGGATTTGATCGATCGACGTAACCTCTAAACTACGGTCGATAACTGCGACTTTCAGTGAAAATGGAAGGTCGTCAATTACTTCCGGTTGGTAATTTAAGATTGACCGAGCCACTTGATCGACTGTTTCTTTAACTTCTGGTCTATCAATAATTTCAGGATGTTCAAGCATATCTATTGCGTAATCATAAAGAGCGTTTAATGCTTTATTATGGTCTATATTCATTTTTTCCTCATTTTAACTGATGGCATTATTCCAGCTTTCCAGTAGCGTTAAACTATCACCTGAAAAGTCTTGCGGAGTGGCAACAATCCCAAGTTTTATCGCAATTTGTTGCGTATTCTGAACTATATTGTTTGTTTTTTCGTTAAATTTGTTAACTTTTTCTTCGTTTTTATAATCTTTTAGTATATACTCTTTGGCCTTTTTATGAAACGATTTAACTTCAGGTTGGTTTTTTTCAAGTCCCAACCGAGCTTTGATGAGCGCATTGATCTCTGGATCATCACAAGTCAGCAGTTCATTTGGATCAGATGATGAGGGAGGATTTGCGAGCCCAAGCCCAATGATTTTTGACATCCATTGCGTATATTCATCGCGGGCTGTAAGTGATTCTTCAAAAGGAAGATTATGAACACTTTCTATTAGACGATCCAGTTTTGACTCTATATTTTCCATATTCGGATGTTTCTGTTTTAATCTTTCGTGAAGAAAATGTTTTGTTGCGCTGATACTAATGACGTTTCCCCTCTTTACTGTCTCGAGGTCTTCAGCCTTTTGTTTTGCATCTGCGCACAGTGTGATCTGTTCTTCAATTTTTCGCTTATTTAAGGGCGAGAGACTGTCAAATTTTGAAGAGTCTTTAAATTTTTTCAAGAGGTCGAGGGCCGATGAGAAAACTCGGTTGCTATACTTTGAGACTGTAATAAGAGATTCCAAGGGAGTTTTACCCTGTCTATTAATATTTTCCTCAAAATGTCCCAGGTACATCGCGTGATTTTCTAGCATGGAAGTGAACCTTTCAATTTGGGTTGCCAAGCGCGCTTGCCTTGCTCCCAACTGAAAACCGCTTTTCCTTCTCATTTGCACGTTTAAGGGGAGCGTAGAACTTTGTAGCTGTAGAAGTGTTTCTCTCTGCTTTCTGACTTTTGTTTGATGGATTTGCCCCTCATTTTTTAAGCACACTTTGTTAAACGCGCCTTGCGTGAGGTATCCTTCATCCTCAAAAAACTTTATGAAAGTAAATAAATGCGCGCGTCTCAATTCAAGCTGATTTCTTTTGGATTGTAGCTCTTGAGTTGAAGCACCGCTATTGTCACTTTGCATCATCTTCTTATCTATCTTTTTTATTGATTGAGTGAGTGCGTCTATGTTTTGTGAAATTTTTTGAAGCGCTGTCATTTTATAGCTTAATCGCGCAAGTTGATAAGACCCTTTAGCAATTAACGAGCCTTTTGTCTTTGCGACTTCTTCCGGAGACATGTCAGATGTTTTAATATTATTTTGGTGGAACATTAATTTGGTGATTTGACGATCAATTCTCTCTTGAAATTGTTTCGCATCATTACAAATGGATTGCGCCCATTGATCTTTAACACTACTCTCAAATTCCTTCCATTGCCGGCTTTC
>SLOH01000076.1 GCA_007132595.1 Waddliaceae bacterium
ATTTTAGAAAAAATTCATGCAAAATTTAATTAGCCTGCGTTAATCAGAGGTTCCTTTAGAGCGCATACGAGAGGATAAAAATCGTTTTTCAATTTTTATTGGAGCTCAGTCTCTTTGCCACTTCTCTTCCAAGTTTGCTTAAACGGTATTCTTGCCCCTGGAGGAGATGGCTCTCTCTCATTCCTCTGACCGTATCAATTAACCCTTTTTCCTTTAATGTCTCAATATCTTCATGCCCCATTTCCATGAAGTCATACGGCTTATCTTCATGCACGACTTGGATCATTCCCTTAATATTAAATAAAATAATGGCACTTGGATCAATAGCAGCTTGAATGATCTGTTTTTGCATTGAAGTAAGATCCTCAATTACCTCATCTATTTTTGTCATTTGCCGCCCCTATTTTAATTTTAAATTATTCGTTTTCTCTTTTTATCTCCAATGTTAAATACAGGGTAAGATTAAAGGAGTTAGTATGAGTCATTCCATACATGGGAATCATCATCACCATATGGTGCAAGATTTTAAAAGACGCTTTTTTGTATGCGTCATTCTTACCATACCGGTCTTGCTTTTGTCTCCGATGATCCATCAGTTTTTGGGGATCAATGAGCTGGTTGCGTTTCCCGGAGATCTCTATCTATTATTTATTCTTTCTTCGTGCATTTATTTCTATGGAGGCTGGCCTTTTTTAAAAGGGGGGTATCAAGAAATCAGGCGCGAGACTGCTGGAATGATGACGTTAATTGGACTTGCGATCACTGTTGCCTATATCTATAGCACAGCAGTTGTCTTTGGTTTGGAGGGAATGGAGTTTTTCTGGGAACTTGCCACTCTTATCGATATTATGCTTTTAGGTCACTGGATTGAAATGCGCTCAATTATGGGGGCGGGCAAGGCTCTAGAGGAGCTTGCCAAACTGATGCCATCAAATGCACATAAAATAGAAGAAGATGGATCTGTGAAAGATATTCCACTTGAGGAGCTTGAATCCGATGATACGGTTCTTGTTAAGCCGGGCGAAAAGCTGCCGGCCGACGGAGAAATACAAAAGGGGCAAACCAGTGTGAATGAAGCCATGTTGACAGGGGAGTCGAACCCGGTTGAAAAATCGGTTGGAGACTCTGTGATTGGCGGCTCTGTCAATGGAGAGGGTTCTATTACAGTTATCGTAAAAAAAACCGGAAAGGATTCATTTCTTTCTCAAGTGATCGAGCTGGTTCAGCAGGCCCAAGGAAGTAAGTCCAGAACACAAGACATTGCAAATAGCGCAGCTTTCTGGTTGACGATGGTTGCTATATTCGGGGGGCGATCACTTTTCTTTTTTGGCATTTTATAGCGGATTTTCCACTTGCTTTTTCTTTGGAGCGAACGGTCTCTTTAATGGTCATTACCTGTCCTCACGCCCTCGGTCTTGCCGTTCCCTTAGTTGTTGCTGTGTCGACCTCACTTGCCGCAAAACACGGACTTTTAATTCGCAATCGAATTGCTTTTGAGAACGCACGGAGCATTGATGCCATTGTGTTTGATAAAACAGGGACACTAACCAAGGGTGAATTCGGTGTAACAGATACAATTTCTTTCTCTGAGAAATATTCTGATGATGAGTTACTAAATTACGCCGCAGCAGTCGAGTCTCACTCCGAACATCCAATCGCTAAAGGAGTTACGAAATCAGTTGAAAGACCGCTTGATGTGGAAAAATTTCTCTCAATTCCCGGTAAGGGAGCGCAAGGGGTTGTAAAAGGAAAAAAAATCCAAGTGGTAAGCCCCGGATATTTGCGAGAAAATCAGATTTTCATGGAAAACAAGACAGTAGATGAGTGGGGTGTCCAAGGGAAAACAGTCATATACATTGTCATTGACGATAAGCTCGCCGGTGCTTTGGCGCTTGCAGATATTATTCGCGAGGAGTCAAAGCTTGCAATTGAGGGATTTAAAAAACTCGGGATACAGACATTAATGTTAACGGGTGACAACAAAAAGGTCGCTGCATGGGTTTCAAAGGAAATTGGTTTAGATGAGTTTTTTGCTGAAGTGTTGCCGAGTGAAAAATCAGAAAAGATTAAAGAAGTACAAAAAAGAGGGCTTATTGTCGCGATGACAGGTGATGGGGTGAATGACGCCCCGGCTTTGGCACAAGCTGATGTCGGAATCGCGATAGGGGCTGGTGCAGATGTTGCAGTAGAAGCTGCTGATATTATTCTAGTTAAAAGCAGTCCGCTAGATGCTCTAATGATTACCCAGCTAGCGCAGGCAACCTATAATAAAACAGTCCAAAATTTGGTTTGGGCAACCGCGTATAATATCATTGCAATTCCCATTGCCGCCGGAGCTTTATATCAATATGGAGTTTTGTTGTCACCGGCCGTAGCTGCTGTCTTTATGTCACTTAGTACAGTTATTTGCGCTGTAAATGCTAAGTTATTAACGATAAGAGAAAAGTCGAGTGGTTAGACTCGCCTGTCACACCTTGTTTAACTCTACGACGACAGCTGCATGGTCTGAAAGGTAGCCTTTTGGTCCTAGATACGATTCGATGGAATAACTATGCCCTTCAGTAGAGAGATACGGTTGATTGCTTTCGGAAAGCAAAATATGATCCAATGTCTTTGCTTTTTTTGGAGTATTTTTTAGCGACTCATCTATCGCTTCTTTAATGTGCTCATTATTAATTTGCCGGCCACTTAAAGCCTCTTTCACCTGAGTCATTATCTCTGAATGCGTTCCGTTCACTCCCTTAGACTTCGCTTTCAACGCAATGTCTTCGATGACAAATTGAAAGTTAAGGGCGGAAACATCGATATCTGTCCCTAATATTTCACCGCTTTCATTCCATTTTGGATCAATCGGTTGATTAATAGGTTGGAGCTGATCGTCAATTAGAGGAGGTGGTTGCTCAACATTCTTAGTTAACTCCTTAAAAACAATCGAGTCTTCACCTATTTTTTTAGAAAGTTGAGTCATTGCATCGATTTGATAATCAGGATAGGCAGAGAAAAAGTCTGACGCCAAGCGACTGACATTCAAGTCTCCTAAAAAGATCACTTGATCGCCACCATGCTTTTTGTAGTAATTCTCAATAAATGTACGCGCTTGGTTCATTTGATCCATTCGTTTTGCTCTCTTCTCAAATTGATCCCCACTAAATCCGGCATTGAGATGGGTATTTGCAATGACTATGGTTTTCCCTCCGATACTGACCCGACCAATTAAAATCCCTTTATTTGCATACTG
>SLOH01000113.1 GCA_007132595.1 Waddliaceae bacterium
ATGGGCGCGGCAAGATCAAGGACGCGAGTTGAAAGTTTATCGGTAGACGTCTCCATCACAATGCGCTCTTCCGGATAGAGGGGGGTAAGGTTTTCAAAAAGAATGCGTTCCTTCGCTTTTTCAGGCGAGGTTCCGTTGATGGTGTCAACTTTCAGAAGGGCGAAGTACTTCTCCTTTTCTCTTGGAGGGCGGATTGTTCCTGTGACTGTATCCCCCTTTTTCAGATCCATTCGACGAATTTGCGCCGGAGAAACGTAGATATCTTCTGCAGAGGGGAGGTAGTTGTAGTTCGGAGAGCGTAAAAAGCCAAATCCATCAGGGAGGACTTCCAGGACACCTTCACCGTAAAGGACTTCATTCGGGTTTTCTGAAATACATTTCACAATTTCAAATACCATTTGCGATTTCGTTAAGGAAGCGAGGTGCTCTAGGCCAATTTGTCGTCCATACTTGTTCAGCTCGTCGATGTTCATTCTCTGGATTTCAGCGATTTTTGTGATTTTACTCGCTTTCTTATCCGCATGCTTATGAATAGGAGGTGGAGGTAGGGGTCCTTTTCTTTCTTGATTTTCCTTGTCATAAACAGGTGTAGATTTTCTATTGTGATTGTTTTCAGAGTCCATTTCTCTCCTGAGGATTGGTTTTTTCGAGTGCTTGTGATAGTTGCAAAAGTCTCTTAAGCTTCATTTCTTGAAAAGTCATGATCTGAAGGGTTTTTAGATCCTTAACTCAAGAGCTAAGAACTGCATCGCGAACACATACGTTGTTTTTAGGTTGTTAGTTGCTGATATATTTTTTTTACTTGATCGTTTAATTCTTCAATACTGCTTTCGTTTTTTACGAGTAAGTCTGACTTTTTTGCCTTTAGAGTCGGGCTTAGCTGTCTTCTCATTCGACTGTCAAACTCATCTCTTTCATAACCCGACTGCTCGCGAAAACGCTCCCATCTGACTTCATCATCTGCGACGACGGTAATCGTGTAGTCAAAACGATCTTCCCAACCCACTTCATAAAGTAAGGGAATTTCCACAATGAAAAGTGAAGCATTTGCCTCTTTGGCTTTTTCAAATTCTTTACTGATCTCCTTGAGGACTACAGGGTGCAGAATGTTTTCAAGTTGCCGAAGTTTTCTTGGATGATTGAACACCAATCGAGAAACACGTGATCGGTCGATCTTTTTATCAACCGTGATTTCAGATCCAAGTAGATCAATGACCTTCTTTCCGACTTCATTATCCGGTGTCAGTAGGTGGTGAACGATTAAGTCGGTTGAAACGACATAGGCGCCTAAGTCCTTGAGGATGCGACAAACAGTTGTCTTTCCGGCAGCTAGACCGCCTGTTACGGCTACTTTTTTCAATTTTAACATTCTTCCCAATTATTTCCAATAGCCACATCTACAATGAGGGGAACTTTTAGTTGCCAAACACCCTCCATTTCTTGCTGGACTAATGAGTAAAAAGCATCGATCTCTTCTTCAGGAATTTCAAAAATCAATTCATCGTGAATTTGTAATATCATATACCCGATGTGACTTTCCTTCGCCACCCTTTCATCTATTGCAAGCATTGCCTTTTTAATCAAGTCAGCAGCGCTTCCTTGAAGGGGAGTGTTGATTGCCAGGCGCTCTGCTGCATGACGCATCCTGGCATTGTGACTGTTGATTTCCGGGATTTTACGCTCCCTGCCGGTTAAAGTGAAAGCCTTTCCTGTTTTCTTTGTAGCCTCTTTACATGAGGCAATAAAGTCTTTGACATTTGGATATCTTTTAAAATATGTATCGATAAATTTTTGCGCTTCGTCAATGCTGACTCCAAGCTCTCTTGAGAGTCCAAACGCCTGTTGTCCGTAAATGACACCAAAATTGACTGCTTTGGCGTGATGCCTTTGGAGTTTGGTAACACTGTCTAGAGGGGTTTGGAAAATAGTCGAAGCGGTAAATTGATGGATATCCTCATCGTTTTCAAACGCTTTGAGAAGGTTTGGATCTTCGCTCAAGTGCGCAAGGAGTCGAAGTTCAATTTGCGAATAGTCGGCCGCTAGAAACTTCCACCCATTTTTTTCCGGACGAAAAGCCGATCGAATTTTTCGACCGAGAGTGGAGCGCACGGGGATGTTTTGGAGATTGGGGTTTTGACAAGAAAGTCTCCCGGTTGCAGTCACCCATTGGTTAAAGGTGCAGTGTATTCGGTTGTCTTCCGGAGAAATCATTGAGGGGAGGCTTTCAATATAGGTTGAGCGCAGCTTTTCAAGGCCGCGATATTCAAGAACCTTTTCCACAATTGGATGGTGCGCATTTAATTCTTCGAGAACACTTGCATTGGTCGAAAATCCGGTCGCTGTCTTTTTTGATGCGGGAATGGCGAGTTTTTCAAAAAGAATTTTCCCAAGCTGCTTTGGCGAGTTGATGTTAAAGGGCTCGTCTGCAAGGGCGTGAATTTCATCTTCGAGCCTTCTGATCTCGGCATTTACATCCGTTGACATGCCTTGAAGGATTTTTTCATCTAAATAGATGCCAAGCTTTTCCATGCGCATGAGAACCGGCAGCAAGGGCATTTCAAGTGTGTTGAAAAGAGATGAAAGGCCGCGCTCTTCAAGCTCATTTTTTAGAATTTCTTTCAGTCGCCAAGTGTAGTCGACATTTTCTCCAAAGTAGGAGCAAATGTCTTGGGGCGGGGCGCTTGCTAATGTTTTTTGATTTTTGCCCTTTCCTATCACACTCTCAATTGTTTTTTTTATCTTACCGAAATAAATCAAACAGAGCTGGTCTAACGAATGCTGTTTGAGATGTGAATTCAAAAGGTATGAGGCAATCACAATATCGAAAGAGATGTTTTTGACATCAATCCCGGATTTTAACAGTACATGGCAACTCTGTTTGACATCATGTCCAAAAAAGCGGATATCCGGATTCTCAAAAAGATTTTTAATCTCTTCTGATGGACGGTCTTGGATAGGCACATACCAAGCTGTTTTAGGAGAGATCGCAAATGCAATTCCAATCAGTTCAGCATGAAGCGGCTCAAATGAACTTGCCACTACATCAAAACAGATCTCTTTTTGTTTTGAGAGAGTATGGACGAGTTCTTTTACCTTTTCCGGGCGATCCACAAGTTGATACTCTACAGATTCGCGCTCTTTTGGATCTTCTAAATCTTTAAGAAAAGAGTTGAAATTTTTTTCTATAAAAAATTCTCGAAGCCCCTCGAGGTTTGGATCGGAGAGATGGTAGAA
>SLOH01000040.1 GCA_007132595.1 Waddliaceae bacterium
CCCGTCCTCAATCACTTTGAATTATAGGAATCTCAAAACAAGTCGACTATCCATTCGTATGAACGTCTCTAGAACAACTTCCACGGCCCCATTCCGGATTGATTCATTATTATCGAATATTCAATGTTCGATCAAAGACGACTATAAACCGTTTGCATCTGCTCTAAAGTCACATGCTGACACCCAAGTCCCTCAACAGCTATTCCGGCAGCTATATTTGCCAAAGAGATTGCGTCTTCTATTGAAAGCCCATTAGCCAGACACACACTTAAGGTTGCAAGCACAGTATCTCCGGCACCAGTCACATCCTTAACTTCTCGATTTCTTGCCGAGAAAACTCGCGGCTCGGTATTTGGTTGAAAAAGAGAGATCCCCTGTTCTGAACGGGTAATCACAAGCGCCTTGCACTCGGTTACAGTCAAAAGCTTTTGCGCAACGTCCTCTAAGGAGTGAGCTTTAGAGAGCCCGCTTGCTGCATACGCTTCCTTAAGATTGGGTTTAATCACATCGGCGCCTTTATATATGGAAAAGTCAACCCCTTTTGGATCAACAATGACTGGGACACTGGCTGCTTGTATCACCGCCTGAACAAATTTAGGGGTGAGAAGGCCTTTTCCATAGTCTGATAAAGCTATTGCACCAGCTCCTGACAAAAAGCTTGGCAAAGACTTGATGAGTGAATTTTCTAGGGTGTGATCAATTGGAATAATCACCTCATGATCAATGCGTGCAATTTGCTGGTTCGCTGCGATCAAACGATTTTTGCGAGGAGTTAAAAAACCGCCTTGTACAACCACTGAATCGCAGCATATCTTATAATCCTCAAGTTCCTTGAGAAGAGTCTTTCCGCTAATATCCGAACCAATGCGACCCATTAACGATACGCTTGAGCCAAGAGCTGCTAAATTCAACGCCACATTTCCAACGCCCCCCGGTTGATTCGACTCGCTTGTCACATGGATGACAGGAACCGGTGCTTCAGGCGATATTCGGTCAACGTTCCCAAATGTATACGCATCTAACATCAGATCGCCGATCAGGGCAATTTTTTTAGGTTTTAGATCTACCATGTGATGTCCCCTCTCAAGTGGTTGACAACATAATCTTCAATGGACTGTTTTAGGGATTGACACTCTGCCTTTGATGCAAGAGCCTCTTTTGTTTTATTCATATTGGCACAAGTAAAGTTCTGATACTGCTTGGAGAGGTGCTTAGGCATTGGAATATAGTCAATTTGAGTGGGCCTTGAGACAGCTTCAAAGAGCGCTTCAATAAGTTGATTCCACGTGGTTGGATTTCCTGTTCCAATATTATAGATGCCGCCGGCTGTATTATGGAGAAATTCACAGGTCATTCGCACAGCATCCTTCACATAAATAAAGTCTCTACACTGCTCTCCATCTGCATACTGCTGATCATTCGATTGAAAAAGAGAGACTGCCTTTCCATCTGCGATATTCGGATACATTTTCAGCGCGGCCGATGCCATTTCACCTTTATGCCACTCGTTCGGTCCATACACGTTGAAATACTTTAAACCGACAGCCTCAGTTAATGCCCCCTCTCTTTTCATCCATAAATCAAATAGATGTTTAGAGTATCCGTACATATTTAAGGGCGCAAGCTCCTCGAGTTGATCATGGTCATCGGAAAATCCACGCGTTCCATCACCGTAAGTTGCAGCTGAGGAGGCATAAATGAATCTAGATCCGTGACCCAGCGCAACCTTAGCAAGACGCACGCTGTAGTGGTAATTGTTCTCTAAAAGAAAATCTGCATCCGTTTCCGTCGTCGATGAGCAAGCGCCTAAGTGGATGTAGGCGTCAATCTCACTTTCCCGCCCCTTCAACCAATCAAAAAATGAATGGATAGAAACGATCGTTTCAAATGATTTGCCGACTAGGTTCCGCCACTTTCTCCCCTTTTCTAAGTCGTCGACAATAATGATGTCAAAATAGCCTAAATTATTGAGATGCCGAACAACCCCGGATCCGATAAATCCAGCGCCGCCAGTCACAACGATCTTCTTCATTATATCCCCTTGATTCGAGTTGATTAGCATAACATGACAAGCCCCTTTTCTGTAAGTGCGGGGTTTTGAGTCGAATGAGATAGTTTCAATTGATTTTTATTAATTAATTTGATACAATTTCACTTTATAAATAAAAACTAAACGAAATAATGATCAATTTAAAATCAATTTTACTACCAATACTTATACTTCCATTTATCCTTTCTGCAGAATTTACCAATTACTCTCCACAACTTTCGCGCGCAATCCATGCAGTGAATCAAATGGACGAGGTCAATGAGATCCTGCAAGAAGTGGAACATCGGATTGGACCCATTCAAGTCGAGCTCAAACCGCATCGCTCTAAATTCAACGCGCTTTGGAACCCGGGGTTAAGAGCCATTCAACTGAACCAAAATGCACAACGATCACTCAGCGACAATATTATCTCCATTGTCTTTGAGCTGCACAATGCAAAAGTCACAGCTCAAATGGATGAAGTCACTCAACTTGCACGGGCGGGACTAATCTCAAGATTGGAATATATGGAGACAATGGAGCGGCTTGAGCATATCAACGCTTTGAGTACGAAATCAATTATTCAAAAAGGGGTGGCGAGAGGAATTTTCCCTCGAAACACATATTGGAATATACCGGAGAGTTTTGATGTCCATTTCAACCTTCAAAAAAGCTCCGGCCATACCGCATGGTTTTCCACAATATACAACCAAATGGCTAGCCAAATGCCAAGAAGGCCACAAGAGGTTGATGCGGCAAGTCGAAGACAATACAGCGAGGCAATCATCGCATATGTCCAGCTAAAAGATAAGCTGTACGCAAGCGATTCTTTCGCAAGGCAAGAAGCCTTAAGAACAGTCATTCACGAGTGGGAAAAAGTGCAGCCAGGCTCTGCCATCGCTAGCCAATTTTCGCTATATAGCAGACAACAAATGGTTGTGAGTAAACTATTTGCTAAAGAGCTTCGTTCAGCAGGGATTTTAACTAGTTAAGAGCAAGCACCCCTATTTTGCTATTGCTCATACCAACGATCATGATCTCGGGTGATTGAATGGGTCTTAAATTGTGGATGGATAGTCTCAAGTACGCGATCACATCTTAAAAAAAATGCCGATCCTGATCCTGTCATGCAGGCAGTCGTCTTTGCTATTTGACTAATGTCACTTTTAATTTCTTGCAGAGGCGGATGTA
>SLOH01000118.1 GCA_007132595.1 Waddliaceae bacterium
AAAAAATATTTTCGTCTGCCAGCTAAGGGAGCGGTAATAGCCAAAAATCTTATTCATATGATTGTTATTTTATCTAGTGAGTCTTTTAATTTCTAGGGGAAAAACGGGTGATTAACTCATTTGCATGGGGTTGATATCAATAAGGAGTTTAACGCTTGAGGGGGGAGGGGAAGATTCTTTAATTTGCTTAAGCGCACTGCTGATGCAGTAGGCGCTTGGACCTCGAATGATAAACTGAAAGCGGAAGTTGTCTTTAATTTTTGCGTAAGCGGCAGGAAGAACCGGGTGGATGTGGTATGCTTGGGGGAGTTTTTGTAAAACCGCCCGGCGAAATTTGTCGCTTGACTGAAACGTATACCCCTCGTTTTTTCCGGAGAAGGTGAGTTTTGCCATTACAGAGTAGGGGGGGTAGGAAAAGATTTCTCGCGATTGTATTTCATTTTCATAGAAGGCAAGGTAATCTTGCTGGGAGGCAAATCGCAGCGTCGGGTGATCTGGCTGGCACGTTTGGATCATCACCTCTCCCGGCATCTCCCCTCGGCCGGCTCGGCCGGAAACTTGAGTAATAAGTTGAAAGATGGATTCTTGAGCCCTGAAATCGGGTATGTTAAGTATGGCATCGGGATTCAGTACGCCGACTAACGTAACTGATGGGAAGTGGTGGCCTTTGGCGACCATTTGCGTTCCGATCATGACATCGGCTTTTCCTGTACCGAAGTCTCTGAGCAATTTTTGCAAGCTTCCCTTATGCTTTGTTGTGTCTGCGTCCAGTCTTAGCGTCCGTATTTCGGGAATTAATGCGTTTAGGGTGCGCTCGACTTTTTCTGTTCCCATCCCTTTGTATTGCATCACACCGTCTGTTTTACAGGTCGGGCAGTTAATGGCAGGCATTTGGGTGTGTCCGCAGATGTGACACCTCAGCTGCCGTTCACTTTTATGAAATGTGAGCGTGACATCGCAATGCGCGCATTGAATGGAAGTAGAACACGCTTTGCACGTGAGAAACGCATGATAGCCTCTTCGATTTAAGAATAGGATGCTCTGCTCTCCGTTTTTAAACCGCTCTTTGATCTGCTTTAACAAAGGGTTTGCAAATAGTAGGTTGCCGTCAGCTTTTTCATACTCTTGTCTCATGTCAATCAGCTTCACTTTAGGCAGCTTTGCAACTTCGGCTCTTTGGGAAAGTGTCGAGAGGGTGTATTTCCCACTTTTGGCATTTTTAAAGCTTTCAAGAGAGGGTGTGGCAGATCCTAAAATCACCGTTGCATTTGTATGATACCCGCGGATCACTGCGACATCGCGGGCGTGGTAGCAGGGCGATTCATCGCTTTGTTTGTAGGAGTTGTCGTGTTCTTCATCAACAATGATCAACCCAAGGTTTTGAATCGGACTAAAGATTGCAGACCTAGCTCCAATGACAATCTGGACCTCGCCTCTTAAAATTCGATGCCATTCATCGAAACGCTCACCTTGAGAGAGTCGGTGATGCAGGACGGCAATCGATTCATCAAAGCGACTTTTAAATCGCTCAACGGTTTGTATTGTCAGAGCAATTTCCGGGACTAGAATGATGACCCCTTTTCCATTTTCTCGCGCCTTTGCGATTGCTTGAAGATACACCTCTGTTTTGCCGCTTCCGGTTATGCCAAAGAGAAGGTGGGTTTCAAAACGTGTCTGCTCAATGCTCGCTGCGATTTTTTGATAGGCGCTGCTTTGGTCTTTATTGAGCGTTTTCGGCCCGCTTCGAAAGTACTCCTCTCCCCTCAAGGGGGAGCGGTCGACCTTGACCTGTTCGGAGTGCAAATACCCTTTTTTAATTAGCGTCTCGATCGGACTTTTAGAGACGCCGCTTTGCTCCATTAATTCACTTAGGAATAGCCCCTTCTTAGCCTTTAGCATCGGATCAAGCGCAGCTGCTTGCTTGGGATTTTTTTGTCTTAAACTTAAGCAAAGCTCCCTTAGCTCATCTTTTGGCCTTGCCCTTGTGATAAATGCTTGCATTTTATGCTTGCCAGACTTGCGGACAGGCGAGGGAAGGATCGATTTAATGATTTTTCCAAGAGGACTGCAGTAATATTTACTGACCCACTCGGCAAGTTGAAAGAGTTCGGGGGTGATTTTTACCTCGTCTGAAACGACGCGGATAATCGGCTTGACTGCTTTAAATTCCGACTCTTCCTTGATATTCCGTACAATTCCGGAGCGCTTTGCTCCCATCAGGGGAACCTCGACGGTGACCCCCGGCGTGACCTGCTTTTGCCACTCTGTTGGGATCTGGTAGTCAAGGCACTTTTCGATCCCCAGATCCAGGATCACAGTCGCATACTTGACAATAGCTTTACTGTTTGTAGAAACTGGCAATTGCATTCCAGAGGGCTTTTTTATTTTGCGGGCTGTTTTGGTACTCTTGATACGGAAGGAGGCAAATCCATGGGATCGTGCTGTCTTCCGGCTTGTTTTTACTTAAAAGAAGATACGGCTTTTCTTTTGGGAGCGTCTTGACGACGCGCGCTTCAGCTCCAAGCTTTGTTTGTATGGCATTTGCAACTTTTTCCATCAACTCGATCTCCTCCGGGTCTTCTTTTGTGAGCAAGATAAGGGCTTCTTTTTTACTCTTCACTTTAAGGCCTGCAGATGAGACAAAGTCTAGCAGCTCTTCTTTTGATACGTTTGGCGGTGTCACGGGCTTTGGAGGGGGGGGGATCGCCTCTTTCGCTTGTTTTTTTGGAGACAGGTGACTGATCTCCTTGGGTTTTGACTGCTCGCTTGAGTTAAATGGTTGTGAGTAAGTCGCTTTTGTCTTGCCTGTATTCATTTTGGAGACGCTTGGACTTGTCTGTTTCGATGTGTGCTGCGCTTTGTTGATATTTTTCCACTCTTGTCTAAAGTGATCGATCGTTTCTGTATCTGAAAAAAGGAGCGCTTTTTGACCGTACTCCTGCCGTAGATATTCTTGAGTTAAAGTGATCAGTTCTTTGTATAGCGTTCTATCCATACAAGAGAGCTTAACAGATTAGAGCCTTAAGAAAAAGTGCGAGCTTTAGGCTCGCACCGTCTGTATACTATCTTTTTTTGTCGTTTTGTTCGCGTTTTTTAGACTTAAGATCTTGTTCTTGAGCGTTTTTGTTAAACGCATCTTTCTTATTTAAATCTTTTTTAGCTTTCTTTTTGTTAATCATGACTCACTCCTTGGTTAGAAGTCATA
>SLOH01000168.1 GCA_007132595.1 Waddliaceae bacterium
ATAAGCTGTAACAGAATAATCTAACATATTCTTTAATAAACAGATATAAAGGAATTCCTTAAACTTTTGCGTCCGGATCCTTAAATTTGATAATTTATCTTGAAAAAATAAAAAATTTCAGTTAATTCAACCCTTTTAAATTCTTATAGCAGGAGCAACCGATGTCAAAGAAAAACTTATTCCAATCCAACCCAGCAGGGGTCGCTCTTGTTGCGGCTAGCATCCTTTTCTCTATCGGACTGATCACTTGGGAGTACAAATCCCATCAATTGCCGGCGGCAAAACCCGTCACTCAAGATCAGTCAAACCTTGAAAGACAAATCAGTACGCTGCAGTCCAAAGCAAAACGTTTGGAAAAAGAATTAAATGAGGCAAAGCTTGCGCTCTGGCAAATTCCTGCCAACCAATTTTTAAGCAAAAATCAAGTGAATAAACGCGAACTTGCCCTCTTAAGTCGCGCACTGATCGAAAAGGAAAGAACGTGCCAAACTCTCGCAAAACAGTTGGATACGTTAAGAGTAAGCGAAGAGTCTCAAATTGCGAAAATTGCAAGGCTTGAAGGAACTGTCGATGCGTTATGCGACCTGACTCACGCGCAAAAAAACTCCCTCCAAACAATGGAACAGGAGCACTTTGCAAGCATTAACGAGTATCAAGAAGCGGTCTCTCGCCTCTACGCCTCTAAAAAGCAACTGAAAGACATCATTCAAAAGCGCACATTAAAAGCGGATCGACTATCTCATGAGGTTGAACAGTTAAAACTTGCAAATGCAAAGGAACAGATCGAAAAAGAAAAACAGACGAAGGCCATTCAAGAACTTTTAGCCGCTCTTGAGCTTGATCAACTTCAAATCAACTCTTTGCAAAGAAATTTGAGTACAGCTGAAACCGATATGCTCGCTCAAATTGAATTCTCCCAAAACATGGCAAATGAACTGAGAAAAACGGGAAATCAGTATCAAGACCTATGTCAAAATTGTGCAACTTTAAACGATATGCTATCTTTTTACTCTAACCAAGAAGATAGGAGTGAAAAAGAGAATGCAATCAACTGATCTAAGACCAATTTTTTTACCACAACCTCACACTGAAGAGGAAGAAAAGGTCGCATTAGAGGATGAAGAGAAGAGCTGTCAATGGGATTTAGAGTCTGGGGTTATTCCCCAGGCAGTCACCCCCATACCCTCAAGCAGTTCAAACTCCCCCCAAGAATCGCCGAGCGCACTGAGCCAATTGCAGCGCATTGATAATTGCAGGGAGGAAGCACTCGAGGCAAGGACCAGAAAATCTAAAGGCTTTTTCAAGGACAAGGGGTGGTTTATCCTTGGAGTTGCCCTTGTCAGCCAAATCACAGCCGGACTTGTTGCCACACATTCAGAAAATGACACGACAGTCAAAGTGGTTGCGACTGCAACGATTCTAACGGCAATCCCGGCAGAGTTATACTTTGTGTGGCATGAATATAGCCAAAATAAAAAACTCGAACAGGAATCTCTGCAAATATTTCAAGAGATGCTAGACGATTTCTTCGAAAGATTTAAAACAGAGTATCCAAAGGGTTACCCGGAAGTTAAGCCAGACAAGCCGGAAAAGATGAAGAATCAAGTTAACCTTTTTTTCATGGCCGTTAAGGATCATCATAAGTACTACGAGCGGTCTCGTCAAAAATTTCCAAAATTACAATGCGAGCCCCCAAAGCCGTTTGAAGTGGCTGCTTCAGAACTGATCGCCTCATTACAAAATGACCATCCATTGTTAAAAGAGTTGCAGGTTGCCCCTCTTTTTCAAAATTCTGACTCCCCCTCCACTCAGTACAGAACCTTTCCGGGAGAAAGTGCGGCACTTAGTCGAAGTTATTCGGAGGACATTCTTGATAAAGAGAAGGTTGTCCAAATTTTTCAAGATTTAGAGCAAGCATTCGGCGTTCCCCTGCAGTGGGTGGAAAAAAACCGCATGCGTCGATTCCGCGACGGCACCCTCTCTCAAAGATAAACACGTCTACCATTGACGAAAACAATGAAAAGTTCTACAATACCATTTCATTATCTGCCCAGGTGGTGAAATGGTAGACACGCCAGATTTAGGATCTGGTGCCGCAAGGTGTGGAGGTTCGAGTCCTCTCCTGGGCAATTCATCAAACAGATATTTTCACACATACATTTACTCAAGACTCCCATTCAGAAGGTCTGAAAAACTTAGCAGATCCCTAACGTATAGACATAAACGCTCTAAACGAGTATAATGTCAAATAACTTATTAACTCGAAAAACCTTAAACCCGAGTGTACGATGAAAAAATTTCTTTCAACTTTAATGATCATGGCCGCTTTGCCATTAATGGGAAGCGTCTCCCAGGTCGGCAGCGCGCAATTTAATCAAGCAATTTCACAAGGAGTGGCTGTTGTCGATTTTTACGCAGATTGGTGTGGCCCATGCAAACAGTTTGCACCGACTTTTGAGTCAATTTCAAATGAAATGGCTGGAAAAGCCTCTTTCCTAAAAGTAAATGCAGACCAATCTCCGGACATCCTACAGAGACACAACGTGCGCGCTCTTCCGACAATCATTGTCTTTAAGAACGGCACCGAGTTTGCTCGCAAAGTCGGACCTGCAGATGCAGAGACTCTTAGAGGGTATGTCAGAGCTGCTTCAGGAAAGTAAGTGGCCTTAATCAAAGAAGGAGTCCTTGGCATCGTCTTTCGAAAGAATAGACGCGAGGTCCTTTTACTCAAACGCCGCGATGCGGGGATTTTTGTAATCCCCGGCGGCGGTATCGACGAAAACGAATCCCCCGAACAGGCTGTTATGCGAGAACTTGAAGAAGAGACCGCATGCCCGGTCAGAGTCGTTCGCAAAATCGCAAAATACACCCCCATTAATCGCTTGACCAAAGTCACCCACTTTTATGAGTGTGAACTTGTAGAGGAAAAAACTCCGCAAACAGGTGAAGAAACAGAAGAGGTCGGTTTTTATCCGCTCGACCGGCTCCCGACCCCCCTTTTTTATATCCACGAAGAGTTTATTCAAGACGGAGTCCACTCCTCTACTCAATGCATCGAAAAGCCGCTATCTCAGGTGACCTATTTAAACTTCTTCATTTACATCGTCAAACACCCCATTCAGTTCTTTCGTTTTTTTGTTTC
>SLOH01000021.1 GCA_007132595.1 Waddliaceae bacterium
GACTCCGGCGTGCCATCATGCTTTAGTTTGCGTCTTAATATTTGACCATCTGTGGTGGAAGTAATAGAGTGAGACTTAGGAACCTGAATATAAGCAATAAATTTTCCATCTTGTTCATATTTCTGGACCTCAACATTCAACGAGGGGGTTGTCTTGTTTGCTATCAGGGGTGGAATCCCTGAGGTTTGTTGGTGCTTTTGATTCAGTCCGGTAATTTTACCATTGTCTTCGATACCAAGAAACAGACTTCCGCCTTCAGTATTAGCTAAAGGAACCCCTGATAAACTCAGAATTTTAAATTTAGTGCCTTTTTCCCTAAATTCGACAAAAACGCACTCACTTAACTATCAAGTAGTTAAGTTCAATTGTTTTTTCAAATTTCAGAAAAAATTCAGTCTAAATTTAATAAACCTGAGTTTATCAGGGGTTCCTAAAGCAACAACAGCCGCCACCAAATCTCGATCAGACAATCCTTTTGTGTCGCTTTTAAACTCTGTAGTCAGAGTTTCTCCTGCCGATATAAGCTCATAAACCTTCTTGGGTACGTTAGCCATCATATAACCTCAAAAGCGCCAGTATTTAAATAGCTCATCCCTTTTTTACCCACTGATCGACCTCACTTCTTTTAAACTTCCATAAACGACCAACTTTATGGGCTGGCATTCGTTTATCCTCTATCCACTTGTACACAGTATCTCTTTTCACACCAAGGTAGTAGGCAACTTCCTCCACGGAAAGCCATCTATCACTCAAGGTATTTTGATCTTCCATAAAGGTCCTTCTTTGACATTACATAACTGACCACATCCTACTCAATCATGATTAAACAGGAAAGAATGAAATATAAAACATTAAAAAAACTTGAATTCGACTGGATCTTCCGGTCTACCATCACAAAAGAAACTATTGATAATTTTAAGAAGGAGCGACCGAACGTTGAGATGGTGTACGGACGGCCTATAGAGAATCCCCCAAAGAAAGTTTGGAACCCCAGACTGGGGTCGCTTTTATAATGCCTTGCCGCTCGTTTCTCAAAACACCCACCCTTCAAAAGCTATCCAAAAAGGTGTCTGCAAGAACTTCCTTTCGACGATAGGTTTTTCACATGGCTTTTATAAAATGAATTTGATAAATGTTAGGCCAATATGACAAGTCTAATACTAATCAAAAAATATGACAGCTTTTATTGAGTTTTTGCACGCCTCACCCTTCTACGAACTAGCTGCACTCCTGGTTCTTGCAGCGGGTCTGGGTGTGATCGGCCTTTTGCTACGCCAGCCGATGATTGTCAGCTATATTGCTGTTGGAATTTTGGCCGGCCCTTCTGTTTTTGGGATTGTTAAGGCAAGAGAGGGTATCGATCAGTTAGCAGAGCTTAGCGTGGCTGTTTTGCTTTTTCTTGTGGGGATGAAGCTCGACTTCAATAAAATCAAAACGCTCGGTCCTGTGGCTCTACTCACAGGACTTGGGCAAGTTGCCTTTACCTCTTTCTTCGGTTTTTTCATCGTCTTGGCACTCGGTTTTGATCTCATTAGCGCAGTGTACATTTCAATAGCGCTGACCTTCTCGAGTACCATTATTATCGTCAAACTGCTCTCGGATAAACAAGAGGTCGACACACTTCACGGGCGTATTGCGATCGGTTTTTTGATTGTACAAGATCTTGTGGTCGTCATTGCACTCATGGCACTTTCTACATTTGGAGGAGGCGATGCTGAATTTGCCGATGTCGGAGTGGCAATGCAAGCTGCGTATGCAATTACATTTATTGTCGTTGTTGCTCTTTTGATGGCAATCTTCATGCACTTTTTAGCCACCCCGCTCATCAAACGCATTATCGGCTCTCGAGAATTACTCATCGTTTTCGCCATCAGCTGGGCCGCTCTTTTTGCTGCGATCTGCAGCTTCTTTGGCTTCAGCAAAGAACTTGGCGGTCTGCTGGCAGGAATTTCGCTCGCCTCGACACCGTTTCGGGAAACTATCGTTTCCAAACTCTCTTCGTTGCGCGACTTTCTCTTACTTTTCTTCTTTGTCTCCCTTGGAACTCAAGTCGACATCTCTCTTTTTACTGCGCAGGTTGTACCGGGAACAATTCTTTCAGCTTTCGTACTCATTGGCAATCCGTTAATTGTGATGGTGATTATGGGTTACCTCGGCTACCGGAAGCGTACTGGGCTTTTTGCCGGATTAACTGTTGCGCAAATCAGCGAGTTTTCACTGATTTTTATTGCAATGGGTCTTAAACTCGAGCACATCACGACAGACGCCCTTGGACTTGTCACCTTAATTGGGGTGATCACAATCGCCACCTCCATTTATATGATTACCTACTCCCACATCATCTATAGCTGGCTTGAGCCTATCCTCTGGATATTTGAGCGCAACGTCCCCTATAAAGAACTCACGTTTGACGAGCTGCCAATCTCCGAAAAAACATACGACGTTATATTATTCGGCCTTGGTAAATACGGTCTTGCAATCGGTATGCGTCTTAAAAAAGAGGGGATTTCCGTCCTTGGCCTCGACAGCGACCCAGAAGCGGTGCGAAGGTGGCAAACACTTGGTCTCGACGCTGCCTACGGAGATGTCTGGGATCAAGAACTTTTCTCCAGGCTGCCCATCAACAGTGCCAAATGGGCAATCTCCGGCGTTTCCCTTGCCGAGGCCGAGCTTGGCATTATCCAAGAAGATCCGCGTCAAGGGCTGATAGAGGGGTTAAGTCGAGAAAAGTACACAGGAAAAATTGCTGTTTCCGCCCAAAATTATCAAGACATTGAACAGATGAAGAAAAGCGGTGCGGACCTCGTCTTTCTTCCCTATTACGATGCAGCCGAGCGAGCGGTGGAAAAAATACAAGAATTTAACTCAAGAGAGAAAGGGCTAACCCCGACGGTTTGAGCAGCAACAATCGGCCAAGTGATCATCGACAAGTCCTACCGCTTGCATGAAGGCGTACATGATTTTAGAACCCACAAAGTTCATCCCTCTTTTTTTTAGATCTTTTGAGATTGCATCGCTAATCGGGGTAGAGGCGGGAACATCGAGAGGGGATTTTCTTCGCGTCACAATCGGCTTGCCATCGACGAAGCCCCAGATATAGTTGGAAAAGGAGTCGAATTCCTTTTGGATTTTTAAAA
>SLOH01000020.1 GCA_007132595.1 Waddliaceae bacterium
ACCGAAATCTATTGAAGGAACCTGAAGTTTCTTAAGGTTCCTGAAATTCAAAAAATCCATCCAAAATTCAACGAAAAGCAAGATGATTCACCCCTTTCGAAATGGGCTTGCTTTCATGGCGATATCAAGTTATACCGAAGTGTGCCTAAGGGCACCAAGAATTACGCCCTATTTTTAAGGAGCCATTTTGCATGCAAGAGAATCTGGACAACCCGGAATTTCGGCAGTTAATTCAAGCTAAGCAATGGAAGCTAGTCAAGCAGCTCCTGATCGGAAGCAACCCTTGGGATATATCCAAACTGTTGCATATCCTCAAAAACGAGGAGATGGTCTTTGTTTTTCGATTACTTCCTAGAGAGTTGGCAGCCGAAGTTTTTTCGGAGCTTGATCTTTCCAACCAAGAGTATCTACTGGAGCAGATGGGACAGGAGAATGTCAGAACGATCTTGTCCATGCTCGACGCGGACGACAGGACCGAGCTTTTTGACGAGCTGCCGGCCGAGGTTGCTCACCAGCTACTAGATCTTCTTCCATCAGATCAACGAAAAGAGACCCTTGAGTTGTTGGGGTATCCTCGGGAAAGTATCGGTCGGTTGATGATCCCCGATTATATCACGGTCACCGAGGGCACTCGCGTTCAGGACGTCTTTACCCTAATCCGCAAGTATGCAAAGGATAATCAAACGCTTGATACTATCTACGTTGTGGACAAAAAGCGAAAGCTGCTCTATTTCTTGCCCTTGAGAAAATTCCTTCTCTCCGACCCCCTCAAAAAAGTCGAGGAGGTTGAGGGTAAGCAATCGATTTCAGTTTCAGCTTTCGACGATCAGGAAATCGCGGTAAAAAAAATGAAAGACTACAATCTTGTTGCGATCCCTGTTGTCGATTCCAGAGATACGCTTCTCGGCGTGGTCACAATTGACGATGCCTTTGATGTTTTGGAAGATGAAACAACGGAAGACTTTCACAAGAAGTCGGCTTTGATTCCTTTAGGAATTAACTACTCTGACGCCTCTTCTTGGATGCTTTACAAAAAAAGGATCGGATGGCTGATCATGCTTTTATTTGCTAACTTTGTGTCGGGTTCTGTTATCGAGCATTTTGAAGCGGCGATTAGCACCGTTGTCGCGCTGGCATTTTTCATTCCTGTGTTAATCGACAGTGGAGGTAACACCGCAACCCAGGTGGCCACTCTGATTATCAGGGCAATTATCGTAGAAGACTTCACGATGAAAAAATGGTTTCAGGCCATTAAAAAAGAGATTGTGGTCGGAATTCTATTAGGGACGACTTTAGGGCTCATTCTCTTTTTTCGAGGCTATTTTTGGTTGGACAGCGGAAATATCGGAGCGGCCGTTGGAATTTCAATGACGATTATTGTTCTATATGCAAATTTTTTAGGGGTCATCCTTCCAATCGTCGTTTACAAATGCAAGCTTGACCCCGCAGTTGTCAGCGGTCCTCTTTTGACGACGCTTGTCGATGCGGTTGGCTTGATTATTTACTTCAATCTAGCAAGATTTTTTTTACAAATCTAAAAAACACCCAACTTATCCGAGGGACTGGAGACACTTCTCTCTATTCGCGTAAAGATTCAATTTCTTCTTTGACAGAATGCATTTCCATAGATAATGTAATAATACGAAAGGCGGAGAAGTGAATGAAATCTTTTGGCCCTGAAAGGGTTGTGATTCAACATATTAGTCCACAAATTGACGGGGGGAAATTTCCGGCAAAGCGCGCACTCCAAGAGGTAGTGGACGTCACAGCAGATATTTTTGTCGATGGGCATGATCATATTAACGCAAATCTTTTGTGGAAAAAAGAGGGGCAAAATGAGTGGAATAGAACCCCAATGGCGCTCATTACTAATGATCGATGGACGGGAAGTTTCACGGCTAAAGAGATTGGTCTCTACATTTTTACAGTAGAGGCTTGGGTTGATCACTTCGAGACGTGGCAGGAAGATCTTAAAAAAAGATACAAGAACGGACAAAATATTGAAATCGAGTTTAAGATTGGCTGCTCATATCTAGAAGATATTCTTCCGTATGCCAAAGAGACAGATCGAAAGAAAATTCTAGAGTGGAAAGAGAAACTTAAAAGCGCAAGCTCAATTGAAAAACGAGTGACTCTAGCAGAAGATCCTTCTCTTTCCCTGCTCATGCGTGAATGCACACGAAAAATCAATCCCACCTCTTACCCCAAAGAGTTGCACGTCACGTGCTCAAGAAAAAAGGCGCTCTACAGCACGTGGTATGAGATGTTTCCCAGATCTTTCGGGAAACCGGGCACGCACGGCACATTCCAAGACTGCATCAAACAACTTCCGGAAATTGCCAAAATGGGTTTTGATGTTCTCTATTTTCCGCCCATACACCCAATCGGGGAGACAAGCCGCAAAGGAAAGAACAATGCCTTGATATGCGAAAAAGACTCTCCTGGCTGTCCATGGGCAATTGGCTCTAAGGAGGGCGGCCATGATGCCATTCATCCAGAGCTTGGCTCATTAGACGATTTCCGGCAGCTGATCAATGAGGCAGATAAGCAAGGGATTATGCTCTCTATGGATCTTGCGTTTCAGTGCTCCCCGGACCACCCGTATGTTAAAACCCATCCGAAGTGGTTCAGGTGGCGACCCGACGGCACTGCGCAGTACGCAGAGAATCCTCCTAAAAAGTATGAAGATATTATTCCGTTTCATTTTGAAAATGAGGAGTGGCAATCCCTTTGGGAAGAGCTTAAGCGAGTCGTATTGTACTGGGTGGATCAGGGAATTAAAATTTTCAGAGTCGATAACCCGCATACCAAGCCGTTTTTATTTTGGAAGTGGCTGATTAAAGAGGTGAAGGCAAAAGATCCGGATGTGCTTTTTCTCGCTGAGGCTTTCACACGTCCAAAGGTGATGCAGTATTTGGCAAAAATGGGATTTGATCAATCTTACACATACTTTACCTGGAGAAACAGTAAACACGAACTGATCGAGTATATCACCGAGCTGACAAAATCTGAGATGAGAGAGTATTTTAGGCCAAATTTTTGGCCAAATACGCCGGACATTCTTCCCGAAGTTCTTGCACTTGGGGGACGGCCCGCATTTATCGTCCGGCTCATTTTAGCGGCGACACTCTCAT
>SLOH01000052.1 GCA_007132595.1 Waddliaceae bacterium
AAAACACTACATTCTCTTTTCATCGAGTGGATGAGGTGATCACAATGGAAGATGATCCCATTCGCTCAGTTGTGTCAAAAAAACACTCTTCGCTTATTCAAGGCCTGAAGTTATTGAAACTCGGTGCCATCGATGCCTTTATTACAGCAGGGAACACAGGGGCGCTCATCGCCGGCGCGACTGCACTTTTACCCAAAATGGGATCAATTGAACGTGCGGGCCTACTCGCGACGCTCCCATCAAAAAGAGGGGAGTTTGCCGCTCTTGATGTGGGTGGCATGCTGTCTTGCAAACCTAAGCATCTTTTGCAGTTCGCGCGTTTTGGTAGCTCCTATATTAATGTCGTCCATGGAATCGAGGTGCCGAAAGTGGGGCTCTTAAATGTGGGCGTTGAATCACTAAAAGGCACGGAAGAGCTTCGTGCTGCTTACCGAATTCTCAGAGACAATCAGACGCATTTTCAATTTATTGGAAATGTCGAGCCGGACCAGCTCTTTGAAGATCATGTGGATGTTGTTGTAACAGATGGTTTTTCGGGAAACGTTTTATTAAAGACGTGCGAGGGGATATCTTCGCTTATCTTTCAGAAGCTCAAAGAAAAACTTTCAAATCAAGAGGACCTGGATTCGGTTGAAAAAACGTTCTGTTCTGCAGAGTATCCGGGCGCTGTTGTTTCCGGGATAACACCTGTCGTTCTTAAGTGCCATGGCCATTCATCAGATCAAGCAATCAGGCAAACCATCAGACTTGCAACTCGTTTAGTCAAATCAAATGCTCTTTCTCAGATTAGCTCTGAAATGACTTGAGCAGCTTCAACGCTTGCGACCTTGTCTTTTAGCTTGAGTCTTAAACTTTCACATTTTTCAACACAGGCCGTCCGGGAGTCACTCTCTTCATGAAGCTCGTTTAAGTTTCGGAGAATGTTTTTTGAACTTAGACCTTTAGCAATTAGTTCGGGAAAGACAGTCTCTTTCATTAAGATATTGACAATGCAGTAGTGGGGGAGATTGAGTTTTAAGAAGTACTTGGCGATGAGTTTATTGAACAAGTTTAATTTGTAGATTACAACCGATGGACATGCGTGCAGAGCAAGTTCAAGGGTGACACTTCCTGACTTAGCAATTGCGCTTCTGCAGTCTCTCATGAGTTCATATGAGTAAGACTTTGGAAGGAGAAAAATATTTTCATTAATGGTCAAAGACTTTCCTTCGAGCATTTGGTGCATTGCCGGAATGACCTGCTCATGAGCGCATGAGATACCAAAAACTGCATCAGGATATTTGTGTATAAACTGTTCGGCTGCCTTTAGTTGATAGGGGAGGTTGCTTAAGACCTCACTGCGCCTACTTCCGGGAAAGAGTCCAATGATATGATCACTCTCTTTCATTCCAAATAGACGTTTCCAGTCCGGGTCGTATGTGTGGCTTTCAACAATTTCGGCAATTGGATTTCCTACATATGTCACAGGTAGGGTGGTGTCTGCAAAAAGTTCTTTTTCAAATGGTAGAATCGTAAGCAGATGATCGAGGCAATTTTCCATTTTTTGAATACGGCCCTTTCCCCATGCCCACACAGAAGGTGAGACGTATTGGATGACTTTTCCCTTATAACCATTGCGTTTCAGTGCTTCGGCAAGCCTTAAATTAAACCCGGGGTAGTCGATGAGTATCACGGCATCAGGCTCGGTGTGAAGGATATGTTCTTGAACTTGTTTAAGTCTTTTGACCATTTTTCTTAGTGATTTTATAAGGTCAGAAAATCCCATGACTTCAAATTCTTCGGCCCGCATCAAAGGCTCTACGCCATTGTCGCGCATCGTCGGTCCGGCAACGCCTTGTAGCACATGTTCAGGAAATTGTTTATTTAAAGAGAGAGCAAGCCGACCTCCTAATAGATCTCCGCTTTTTTCTCCCGCCATTATAAAAAGTGACTTCATGCGCCTTTCTCCCGTGAAAGTAAAATAAGGTTGCGTGCATATGGCACTAGACTAAGAAGCGGCCCTGAGACATTGACAAAGTCTTGTATGTGAATAAAGTATGCCATTGTCAACATGCTTCCAATGCCGCTGAGCCAAAAAAACAGGGGAGAGAGAACACTCGATTGACTTCTTTCTGCCTGTAACCACTGGACCCAGAAACGAGAAGCAAAAAGTGCCATTCCGATCGATCCAAGTAAGTGCCAATACCATATGACCGATTGATTTGGCTTGTGCCAAAGCGACGAGGGAATCCTGAACCACTCTGTCGATGTCGTCCAATAAAGGGCGGTTGCGCTTGTAAGTGCGATCACCAGAAGAACTGCAGTTTGTTTGAATGAGTATTGTTTTTCGCTCATTAAGTTGAGATTACGCCAGGAAATGAATGCCCCGCCGACTTGGCTTAAAAAAAGATGAAATTGTAATTGAATGAACGCGTGGATCATCAATAGTAGATTGCCCACAATCGAGAGCTGCCAAAACCCCTTCGTTACATAAGATTTTCCATGTGATTCGCTCAGTAGCCATTGATAGATGACTCGTCCGCCAAAAAGCACTTGTGCACAAAGACCTAAGGGGTAAAGAAGGATGCGAAAAGTCTCAGTCATCTTTGATCCGGTAATGAATTGCTCGCTTACGCATCCATCGCACAGCGAGAAGGTCGGCGATTGTGTTAAATGAGCGATTGAGAAAATTGTACTTCGTTTTTCCTTCTGTGCGCGGCCTGTGATTGACATCGATTTCTTTGATTGAAAATCCTTCAATGGAAAATAAAGCGGGAAGGAAACGATGCATCCCATTGTACATTTTAATCTTCTGCAGGCAGCTTTTCTTATAAATTTTCAAAGAGCATCCGGTGTCTTTCACAGGGTCATTCAAAAGGCGGTTGCGAAGCGCATTGGCAAGTTTTGATGTGAGGCGCTTGACAAGTGTATCTTTTCGTTTTTTTCTGCGTCCGCATACTAGGTCAAATCCTTTGCCCTTGAGAATTAACATGGGAATATCCTGAGGATCATTTTGACGATCTCCATCCATTGTGATCACAAACTCACCTTTTGCCGCATCAAATCCGGCAGAAAAGGCGCTGGACTGCCCGTAATTTTTATCAAAGACGATCAGGCGTAAAAAAG